>JBBQSQ010000004.1:0-55364 GCA_038213745.1 Cytophagales bacterium | reverse complement strand
CTGCCCGGGCTGGAGCTTGGCATCGCCGAGGCGGATGGTTACGGCCGGGCCGTAGGCGTGGGCCGCATCGGCGTGGAACGACTGGCGGCTGAAATAGCCCATGTCGGCCGACACGCCGGTGGCCGCGTCGGGCGCCTGGTTTTCAAAATCGAGCTTGCCCAGAGACTGCGGCTTGTAATACCGCTCGGGCTGGGGCAGGTGGGTTTTCACGTCCAGCATGGCGTAATCCGTCTGCAAGGGCATGGTTTTGTTGAACACCGCGAAGTAGTAGCGCCGGTTCATCTCCTCGGGGTTGATGATGGAGCGCATGTACTGCCAGTGCTGAAAGAGGTTCAAATCGACGAGCAGCACGGCCGCCACCACGGCGGCCCCGCGTAGGGCCGGGCGGCGCTCGGGCTGCAGCAGCCAGGCCACGGCCGCGGCCCAGGGCAGGGCCAGCACCGCGTAGCTCTGCACCATGGCGCGCTGCCCAATGCTGCCGCCGTACCACCAGATATCCCAGGCCGACACCACCCACAGGTTGAGCACCGTGAAGGCCAGCACCGGCACGGCCAGCGCCCGGTGCGCCCGCCACAGCACCACCAGCCCCGCCAACGGCAACAGCAGCAGCGGCGAATAAATCAGCCAGCCCTTGCGGAAGCTAAAGAGCACGTCCCACAAATGCGGTTTCAGGAAGCTGAAATGCTGGTCGCCGTAGCTATAGAAAATGAAGTGCCCGGTGGCCCAATGCCAGTACAGCGGCTGCGGCAGCACCCCAATGAAGCCGCCCAGCCCCAGCAGCAGCACATCGGCCCAGCGCACGCGCAGCAGCGCCAGCTTCGCCCGCGCCGCCGCCACCGAGCCCACGCCCCACAGCACCGGAATAACCGCCGCCACCGCCTCCGAAGGCCGAATCAGGACCAGCAGGCCCAGCGTGAGGCCAATGGCGAACGCGCCCCTCCGCGTGGGCCGCTCGTGCCAGCGAATGGTGAGCCACAGCAGCAGCGCATAGCCGGTAAAGAGGTAGTTGTGCGCCATGGCCGCATCAAACACAGCGTACTGGAAGTAGTTAGAACCCAGCACCAGCGTGACGAGCACCAGCGTAGTTACCACATCGGAAAAGTAGCGCAGCAGCACCCGGCGCAGCAGCCCCAGCCCCAGCAGCGCAAAGAGCAGCCCGCCGAAGGCAATGGCAATCTGGTAGGGGGCCGAAAACCCGTCCTGCGGGTAATCCAGCCAGTCGGCGGCCCAGTGGCCCAGGAAAAAGAAGGGCGTCCAGAGCACTGCCAGGCCGCAGGTGTACTTGGTCACGAGCTGGCCCTCGGGCCCGCCCGGCACCTGAAACGCTTGGTAGAACGAGCCGCTGGGGTTGTACTCGCGCATGATGTCGCCGGCAAACGCCATGTGCCCCAAATCATGGTAGATGAAGTGCGCCGGCAGGTAGATGTAGTACCCCATGGCATCCCAGGTGAGGATGGCCTGCACGTTGCGCGTGTCCCAATACGGGGCCCAGAGCCGGGCTTGCACCATCAGCACAAACAGAATGAGAATGACCAGCAGCGAGTACGGGTGGGGAAAGCGGAACTTCATAAACAAGGGTAAACGTCGCGGCAGAATTTTGCGGCGGGAAGGATTGACGTCGTAAAATAAGGGGGTTGTCCGGTAGCAGGGCGGTTTATGTTCATTGCGAAGAGAGTTGCGAGCACGGTGTAGAGACGCAACATTTTGCGTCTCGTCGTTGAACGACTGGAACCGCGCAGTACTGCGCAGCTCTAACAACATCAGCAACGGCGAGACGCAAAATATTGCGTCTCTACATCCGCCAGGTCTTCGCAATCCTTTTCGTGACGTTCTCTTTGCTACTGCCGCCACTCATTTCCCCGGCCCAACCTCCTCCGGCCGCAGCTCCTCGGGCAAGGGGGCGGGCACCAGCCAGGCGGCGGCCGGGGTGGCATCGTGGCGGGTGCGGCCCACCAGCACCACCGACTGTGTGGTAGTGGCCGGGCCCTGGCGCAGGTGCAGGGCGTAGGTGCCGGGCGGCACGTCGGCGGGCCAGCGGGGCAGCCACCCATCAGCCAGCGGCGCGGCTACCGTGCCGCCGGCTACGGGGCGGCCCAGGGCATCGGCCAATTGCCAAGCAACCGAATCGGACTGGGCGAAGCGCAGGCGCACGCTCGGCAGGTTGTCGACCACCAGCCAGGGCGGGGCCCAATGGCCGTTCAGCGGCAGCGGGTATTCCTGGTCGCAGGGCGGGTTGCGGTTTTCGGTCAGCAGGAGTTCCAGCCGGTGGTTGGGGCGCGGGGTGGCCGTCCAGCCCTGCTCCGAGGCGGGGTCGAGGCGGCCGGGCTTGTACTCCAGCGGAATCCACGCAATTTCGGAATTGGGCATTTCGCCGCCGCGCCGCACCACGGCCACCGGCGGCGGTACCCGGCGCGGCCGGTACACCCGGATGTAATCAATGGCCAGGGTGTCGCCGGGCACGCTCGACCAATCCAGCATGGCCAAGTTCAGCAGCAGGTACATGCCGCAGCCCTCCGGCACCAGGCGCGTTTCGTGGCGGATGGGCAGGCCGTCGTAGTAAAAAATCAGTTCGTTGGGCAGCCACTCCAGGCCGTAGGTGTGGTAGTCGGTGTGGAGGTCGCCGGCGGGGTCGGCGTTGTGGAAAAGGCAGGCGCAGCCCTGGGCCTGGGTGCGCGTGGGCCGCCACCAGCCCCCGAAGCCAATGTGCAGCGTGTTGCTGAAGCCCCAGCGGTTGGCTTCGAAAATATCAATTTCGTCGGGGGCCCCGCCCCAGAGCCAGAACGCCGGGAACGAGGCCCGGTCGTAGGGCTGGCGGCAGCGCACCTCAAACAGGCCGTAGCTGAAGCCATCCTGGGGCGTGGGGCACATCGGCGGGCGCAGGGAATCGACGAGGTGCCGGCTGGACAGCATGCCCGACGAGTACGTGAGCGTCTTTTGGTAGTAATGAATGGGCTTGGCCAGGCGGGTTGCCACCAGGTTGAGCACCCCGCTCGCATCGGGCCGGACGCCCACCCCGGAATAATACTCCACGTCGGACGGGTTGTTGACCAGGTTGCGCCCCCACGGGTAGGCAAACCGCCAGCGGGCCATCAGCGCCACGGTATCAATGGGCTTGTTGAATTCTTCGGCCCATTCCAGCTTCCAGTCGGCGTAGTTCACGCGGCGCTGGGCGGCGGCCGGCTGGGCCAGGCTTAGCAGCAACAGGAACGTCAGGTAGGAACGAAACGAAGTGAGGAGCATAACGAAACGCTGCTTGGAATTTCAAGAAGTAGCCGGCTGCGCCGGTCGGACCGCTCTAGGCGGTCCGACCGGTCGAAGTAAACACGTTCTGGCTAACAACGACAACCGGTCGGACCGCTTCAGGCGGTCGGACCGGGGCGTGCGCCAATCAGACGCTTCCCTAAACGGCAGTTGCTACCGGCTCCACGGCCGGCACGCGGCGGAAACCCACCATCATCACCACAAACACCGAGATGAAAAGCGTCAGGGACGTCAGGTACAGGTACGGAATCTGCAAAAAGGTGTAGAACGTGGCCAGGTACAGCTTCAGGCCGATGAGGGCCGCGAGGCGGTAGTCGAGCCGGGCGCGCAGGCGGTAATAAAGCCAGGCCACCAGCCCCACCACCCCGGCCGAGGCCAGCAGGTGGGTGCGCTGCAACACCGTGATGCGGTCGTTGATGTCGGCCGGGCCGTAGGTGTAGAACCACGAAGCCACGCCCGTGCCGCCAAACAAATGCACCGGCAGGCCGTTTTCGCCGGCGTGTCCGCCCCACTCGCCAATGGTGGCAATGCGGTACTCGGCCAGCGCGTGCGTGAAAATCGTCCAGTCGTGGCTCAGAAACGGCACCACGTACACGCCAAGGATACCAACGCCCGTAAGGCCCGCCACCACCAGCGCGTGCTTCGGCCCTACTTCGCGCCACAGCACCCATAGGAAAAACGGCACCCAAAACACCACCGAGTAGCGCGACAGCAGGCAGAGCACCAGCGCCGTGGCTTGCAGCAGCGCCGAGCGGCCCAGCACGCTGGCCGCCAGCAGGCAGTAGTAGCAGATGATGGTCGGCTCGCAGGTCAGGGTGTAAATGTCGGGGTTCGACTGGATAAGCCGGACCACCAGGTATGCCGGCAGCAAGGCCTTCAAGCCAAATTCCAGCCACGAGATGGGCTGGCGCGCCAACTGCCATTGGTAGGCCCCAAACCCCAGTAGCAGCAGCAGGCCCATGGCCCACCAGCGGTAGTCGATGCCCAGGGCATCGGCGGGTACGTAGGGCAGCCATTGCAAGGGCAAGTGGTTGGGAAACAGCGGGTAGGCCAGGTTGGTGAGGTAGCGGTACACCACCTCGCCGCTCCGAAAACGGCTCACGTAGGTTTGCAGAATGACGATGACGTCGGAGTAGTTGAGGCTGATGGGGCGCGTGGCAACGGCCGGGGCCTGCACCGAGAGCACCCAGCCGCCGCCCAGCATCAGCAGCAGCCCGGCCGCCGGCACCCGCCCCAGCGTGGCCGCCGGGCTGGCCGACGTGGCTGGCCGGTCGAGCCAATACGCCACGGCGCAGCCGCACAGGACCACGGCCGCGGCGTAGAGCAGCACCGGGCTCCAGAGCGGCCCGTAGTAGTTGCGCGAATCGGTGAGCAGCTCCAACTCGGCCCATAGGGCCAGCCAGCAGCCCAGTAGCCACAGCCAGCCCCAGTTGCGGGGCCGGGCACGGAGCAGGAAGGAGGGAGGGCGCATAGGGGAAACGGAAAAAACGGCTTACTCCAGGGCCTTCACCCGAATATCGTCGAGGTACACCGGCTTGGTGCTGCTGTTGCGCCACAGGAAAATGCGCAGGCTGGCGTCAAACGGCATGTTGGCGGGCAGGAAGAAGCGCCCTTTCACCGGGGTCCACTTGCAGGAGTCGGGCAGCTGCGGCGTCAGGGCCATGCCTTCGCTGTAGAGCGGCTTGGGGTCCTGGCCGGGGCCGTGTGCCCACACTTCCACTTGCAACGAGGCCGTGGCAGCGCCCTGCACGTTTTGGGCGTAGGCCCAGGCGTCGATTTCGAGGCCCCGGAGGGTGTGCACGCTGGCCTGGCCCAGGGGCGTCTGGAACGTGACGCCCCACTCGTGGGTCGCGTCCACGTGGTCGGCGTAGCGGCCGGAGTGGGCGTGGTCCCGCGTGAGGGAGGTGGCCCCGGGCACCCAGCCAGCCACGGCTTCGTAGTCGTTGGCCGTCACGAGGTCGCCAATCCAGCTGCCGGCCTCGTCATGGGGGGCGCAGGCGGCCAGCAGGGCTAGGCCGGCCGCCTCGGCCAGGCCCCGCCAGCCGCTAGTTGCCAAGGCTGATGGCCAGGTCATCGAAGTACACCGGCGCTTTGCTGTTGCCCCCAAACATGTATACCTTCACCGAGTTGCCAGAGGCCACCGAATCGGGGAGGGTGAAGGTCTTTTTCACTTTCTTCCAGCTTTTGAAGCCGCCCACCGTGCTGCCCAGGTCCATGCCGTCGTAGAATACCATGCTGCCGTTGGAAGGCGAGTGCTTGATTTCGACAATCACGGAAGCAGAAGAGCCTTGCTCGGGCACCCAGGCCCAGCCTTCCACGGTGAATTTCTTAGGTTTGCCAGTGGTCATCTGGCCCAGCAGGCGGTTGTAGGTGTAGCTATACTGCAACTGTGGATTAACCCAAATGCAGGATTTACCCGAGTGTGCCTTTTCCGTCGTCACGCCCGGCTCGTTGACCCCGCCCCAGCCCTGCACGTTTTCAAAGTTGTTGCGCGTGACCATGCCCGTTGGCAAATCAACAGAGTCGGTTTTGGAGCAGGCAGCCAGGGTCGAAGCCGCGATAGCACAAGCAAAAAGAGAAGTAAATTTAGCCACGAAGGGATGGGGTAAAAAATGAAAAGGAGAACGCAAAGGCCCTGCAAATCTACTGGCTTTTGGCCGAATCCAAAGCAGCCACTCCGCGCTAACGCGCTGGCAGAGGCATTATTTCTGGGGTGAAATTGCCTCAGCTCAGCCGATGCTACCGCAGCTTAAATACCGAGTGCACCCGCCGCCCATCGGCCCGCACCTGGTGCGCTTCAAACTTGTAAGGGTACTCGCCCGGGTGCCAGCGATAATTAGTGATGAAGTAGTCGGCACTGTCGGGGTTCTCCACAAAGTGCAGCCGCTCGCGCTGGAAGGCGGGCAGCATCAGGCGGTTGAACTCGGCCGGGTTGGCCCCCGCCACTTTCACCATCGGCTGCGGCTCGTGCTCGATGATGTATTCCAGGTCCTGGCGGTAGCCCACGCCCCAGTAGTCGAGTTCGTAGCGCTCGGCCACGGGCTGGCCGGCCAGCAGGTTGAAGTACACGTTTTGCAGCGGGTGGTCGCGCACCATTTGGGCGGCCGTGAGCACTAGGCTCAACGCCGTGGCCCCGTAGAACGCGCGGGGCCACCACGCCCCGCGCGGCCGCCAGCGCGCCGCTGCTACCCAACCCCGCAAGGCCAACAGCAAAAACGCGGGGTAAATGAAATAGAGCTGCCGCCAGCCATCGTACAGCACCGAGTGCAGGGCGATAACGGCTAGCAGCGGCCCCGCAAACAGGCCCAGAAACAGCATGTCCTGCAAGCCCGCTGCATCTGACCACAAGCGCCAGCGCTGCCGGGCTAGGCGGTACAGCACCAGCGCTCCACCCAGCAGGCCCGCGACCAAATAAAGCAGCGGCGTGGTGATGCCCAGCCACACAAGGGCGTAGTGCCAGGGCAGGTCGGTGGCCAGCACCATGCTGCCGCGGTACAGCACCAGGCCGCCCCAGCGGAAGGTTTTCATTTTCTCGAAAGCGGCCAGAAAATTATCGAGCGGAGCAGGCCAGAGGTAGGGCCAGAATGCCACCACAAGGCCCACCAGCAGCACCACGTAGAGGGCCCCAATGCCGGCCACGCGCGCCCAGCGCACTTCACCTCGCACGCCCCGCCAGGCCAGCAGCGCCACCGTGGCCAGCGGCAGCACCACCCCCATAATGCGCACATCGATGGTGATGGCACAGATAAGCGCGTGCCCCAGCGCCCGGCCCGCCGTGGGCCGCAGCAGCAGCAGCACGCCCGTGTTGGTGGCAATGGCAAACAGGGCCATGAACACGGCGTCCTTGTCGTTGTAAAAGAAGTCGGCGAACAGGCGGGGCGAGAGCAGCAGCCACAGCGCCGCCAGCAGCCCCAGCCGCCAGTCGCGGAAGCGCCGAGCCGCCAGTTGGTACACGGCAATCAGCCCGCCGAAGCAGACCAAAAACGTGCACAAGTGGCGGAACAAGAACTTGTTGCCACCGTCGGCGATGCCCAGCAGGCGCTCGGCCAGGCACACCGGGGTTTCGAAGGCCACGCCGTAGTCGCGGTCGTAGTACTCGGCCAGCGGCGTGTTGTATTTGTCGAAATCGTGGTCGGCGGCCACCCAGGCGGGGGCCACTTGTTGGGCCACGTGCTTGAGAGTAATCATGCCGTTGTCGCGGCTCTGGTTCTCGTCAATCGAGAGGCCGTAATCCCGAAAAATCAACAGCCCGAATAGCAGCACCAGGGTAAAGAACGCGGGCACCGCCCACCGCTGGGCCGGCGCGTCCGCCGAAAGGCTACGCATAGTATTGCTGCACGAAGTAGAGGGGCCGGTTCTGGTTTTCGCGGTAGATGCGGAACACGTATTCGCCCATTATCCCCAGAAAAAGCAGCTGAATGGAGCCCAGGAAATACAGACTCAAACCCAGCGACGACCACCCGATGAGGGCTACGCCCCGCAGCTTGCTGATGAGCACGTAGAGGCCGGCGGCCATAAACACCAGCATGCCAAACAGCCCCGTGTAGAGGCAGACTTTAATGGGCAGGTTGGAAAAGGAAAACAGCGCATCCAGCGCCAGGGCAAACAGGCGCTTGTAGGACATTTTGGGCAGCGTGCCGTCGGGGCGGGCGTCGCGGGAATACCGCACCCCCACCTGCCGGTAGCCAATGAACGAGCGCAGGCCGGGCAGGTAGCGGTTTTTTTCCTGCAACGACAAAAACGCGGTAAGCGCCCGCCGGTTGAGCATGGAAAAGTTGCCCACGTTGTCGGCCTCCTGCAGCTTGGAGAAGTTGCGAAAAATGCCGTGGAAGCTCTTAATGAGCAGCTGGCGGCCCCAGCCCTCGGCGCGGTCGGTGCGCTCGCCGTAGGCCACGTCGTGGGCATCGTGGCGCAGCAGCTCCCACATGCGGGGCAGGATTTCGGGCGGGTCCTGCAGGTCGCCGTCCATCATGGCCACATACTCGCCCCGGGCAGCGTGCAGCCCGGCGGTGTAGGCAGCCTGGTGGCCAAAATTGCGGGATAGGCACAGCACCTTCAGGCGGGGCTCGGCGTGGCGGGCGGCCAGCAGCCGGGCCAGCGTTTGGTCGCGGCTGCCATCGTCGACGCAGATTATCTCGAAGTTGGGGCTCACGGTGGCCAGCGCCGCCACGCACCGCGCCACCAGGGTATCAACCAAGACCTCTTCGTTATAAACTGGAATAACGACGGATAGAAGGGGAACAGACATGGCCGTAAAGGTATAGCGGATACGTTGGCGAGGAAACCCGGCCTTTCGCTGGGCGAAGAAGCAATATATTTGTTGGCCGTGCCGCAACGGGCTTTTAAGCGGGCGGCATTCCATTTCATTGCCTTTCCATGTCCCAACCCACCAACGACGCCACTCACTACATTGGCGATGAGCTGGCTCTGTTTGAGTACGCCATCCACTGGAAAGCCTACTACGGGGGGCGCCTGAAGCCTTTCCTGCACGGCCGGGTGCTGGAGGTAGGCGCGGGCATTGGTGGCACCACCCGCACGCTCTGCGACGGCAGCCAGCCCGACTGGCTGTGCCTGGAGCCCGACGCCACCCTGGCCGGCCGCATTTCGGAGCTGCTGGCCCAGCGCGAGTTGCCGGCCTGCTGCCGCCTGCACGTGGGCACGCTGGAAGACCTGCCCGCCGCCGACGGTCCTTTCGACGCCATTCTCTACATCGACGTGATTGAGCACATCGAGGACGATGCCGCCGAGCTGCGCCGCGCCTACGCCCGGCTGGCCCCGGGCGGGGCCATCCTGATTGTGGTGCCGGCCCACCAGTGGCTGTTTAGTCCTTTTGACCAGGCCATTGGGCACTTTCGGCGCTACTCACGGCCCATGCTGCGGCGGGTGTTGCCGGCGGGCAGCCGCATTCAGCAATTGGTGTACCTCGACAGCGTGGGGCTGCTGGCATCGGCCGCCAACAAGCTGTTTCTCAAGCAGAGCTACCCCACTTTGGCCCAGATAAAGTTCTGGGACCGCACCATCGTGCCCGTGTCCCGGCTGGCCGACCGCCTCACGGGCTTTGCCTTGGGCAAGTCGGTGCTGGCCGTGGTGCAAAAACCTGCGTAGCCATGCCCGAACTGTACGCTACCAAGCCGCAATCCCGCACCGCGCGTTTCCGTTTCCTCAACGTCGCGTTTATCCGTATGCTGACGCCCCAGCGGGCCCATTGGTTGGGCATGGCCAGCGTGGCGCTGGCCGCCGCAGTGGCCGTGTGCCGGCTGTTTTCCAACGTAGTCCGCTCCCCGGACACGTATTTTTTCAGTAATGCCGGCGACGGCATCAAGAACTACTTCGTGGCGGCGTACTTCATGAAGTACGACCACGGCCACCGCTTCACGGGCATGAACTACCCGCTGGGCGAGCACCTCAACTACCCCGACTTGCAACCCTTGGTGAGCGGCCTGGGCAGTATTGGCCAGCACCTGGGCCTGCCCGTGGCCGAACATGCCTTTGGCATCATCAATCTGCTGGTGCTGTTCTCGATGGTGGTGGCCCCGGTGGTGTTGTACGCCATCTTGCGGCGCACCCGGCTGCCGGTGCTCTACTCCGTGGTGCTGGCGCTGCTCATCGGCTTTCTGGCTCCCCAAAACAACCGCCTCGATGGCCACATGCCGCTGAGCTACGGCTGCTGCGTGCCCATTCTCTGGTATTTGCTCATTCGCCTGCAGGAGGCCCCCCGCCGCACCCGCTGGTACGTGCTATACGCCACGGCCTGCACCCTGATGGGGTTGGTGAGTGCCTACTACGTGGCGGCCGGAGCGTTCTTCCTGCTGGCCCATGTGGTGGTGCTGGCCTGGCAGGAGCTGCCCCGGCGCGTGGCCCGGCCGCTGCCGATAGGCCGGTGGCTGGGCAGTCTGCTGCTCACCGGGCTGGCCCCGCTGGTGGTGTTCCGAACGTGGCTCTGGCTGACCGACCCCATGACCGACCGGCCCGAAAATCCCTTCGGCTTCGATGTGTTTCTGGCCTCCTTCAACAGCGTATTCGTGCCCATTACGGCACCCTTTCAGCCCCTGTGGCATCAGCTCTTCAACACCGGTGAGCCCAACGGGGAAGGCTTGGCCTACGTGGGCATGGTGGCCGATTGGGTGTTTGTGCTGACGCTGGTGCTGCTGGTGCGCTACGCATGGCGACGGCGGTGGCGGCTGATTTTCCGGCCCACGCTGCCGGCTCACCTGCGTGTGGGCGTGTGGGCGGGCGCGCTGCTGCTGGTGCTGGCCATGGGCTACCCGTTTGCCGTGCCCGGCTGGCGCGGGCTGGCCGACTACGCCGGCCCGCTCCGGCAGTTTCGCTCGATGGGCCGCTTTGCCTGGCCCTTTTACTACGTGGCTGGGGTGTATGCGGCGTACTACCTCTACCGGCTGGTGCGCTACCTGCGGCAACACCGCGCGGGGGCCTTTGCCACCATGTGGCTGCTGCCGCTGCTGGGCCTCTGGGCATTTGAAGCCCAGGTGCACAGCCACCTGAAAGCCGACATCATCAACGAAGAGACGGGCGCTGATGCCTTCGTGGCAGAAGCCGGTAACTACCGCGAGCTGCTGAGCTGGGCCAACCGCAGCCCCGAAGATTTTCAGGCCATCCTGCCCATGCCGTATTCTTCGCTGGGTACCGACAAATTCGCCATAGACGGCACGCAGGAAGAGGCCTTCGAGTCGTACAAAGCAGCGCTTAATACCGGCCTGCCCCTGCTCACCATTGCCATGTCCCGCTCGTCGGTGGGCAATACCATGGCCCTGATTCAACTGCTGAGCAGCGACATGGTGAAGAAGGATTTGCTGACCAGGCTGCCCAATCAGAAGCCCTTTTTGGTGCTGGTGGTGGGGGCCCCCTTCACGGCCGCCGAGCAGCGCATCGTAAGCCTGAGCCGCAAACTGACCACCAAGGGCAGCGTTACGCTCTACGAGTTGCCAATCGCAAACCTGGCCGCCACCACCCTGGCCGCCGAACAAGCGCGCGCGGCCATCCTGCTGCCCACGCTCGTGCCCCGCTCCAACGGCCTGTACGTCAGCTCCGACAAAGGCGTATTTTTGCAGTCCTACGACAAAGGCAACGACCCCCGCGGCAGCTTGGCCGCGGGCAGCTTCCACGAACCGCTCGATAAATTCTCGACGCTCTACGACGGCCCCGTGCCCGCCCCGGCCGATACCGGCCGCTACGAAGTGTCTGTGTGGATAAACGGACACACGGCATACGGTTTCGGCAACATGCAAGTGAAGCAATACGCTAAGGGCCAGATGGTAAACCAGGCAGTTATCAATTCCGGCCAAAGTTCCGAAGTCCGCGGCGATTGGGTGCGGGTGGTGGTGCCCATTCGCGTGCGCCCCGGCACCGACCGGCTGGAAGTACTGTACGAAAACCGCGACCTGCTGGCCGACGACCTGCTCATTCGGCCCCTGAATACCGACGTGTATTATTATGTGGGCACGGGCCGCCAGCGCCGGCTGGTGAAAAACACCTACCCGCTCACGCCCCGATGAAGCCCCCAAGACATCGTTGCTTTTGGGCGACTTTCAGCGCCCCGCCGACGCCCAATTGATGCCTGTTATCACCCCCTGACCTCCGCCCCGTGGACTTATCCGTCATCATTCCCATCTACAACGAAGAGGCCAACATCGCCGAGCTGTACCGCCGCCTGCGGGGCGTGCTCGACGGCATGGCCCTGCCCGGGGGCTATGAGCTGCTCTTCATCAACGACGGCTCGCACGACCAGTCGCTGGCGCTGCTCAAGGGCCTGGCCGAGCAGGACCCGCGGGTGCGCTACTTCGATTTCAGCCGCAATTTCGGCCACCAGATTGCCGTCACGGCCGGCCTCGACCAGGCCTCGGGCGCGGCCGTGGCCATTATCGACGCCGACTTGCAGGACCCCCCCGAGCTGCTGACGGACCTCTACGCCAAGCTGCGCCAGGGCTACGACGTGGTGTACGCCAAGCGCCGCTCGCGGCAGGGCGAGAGTTACGCCAAAAAGCTGACGGCCAAAGTTTTTTACCGTATTCTGGCCCGCATCACCCGGGTGTCCATTCCCGTTGATACGGGGGACTTTCGCATCGTCTCGCGGCGCATCGTGCAGGCCTTGCGTCAGATGCCCGAGCAGCACAAGTTCCTGCGCGGCCAGATTGCCTGGGTGGGTTTCCGCCAAACCTTTGTGGAGTACGACCGCGCCGAGCGGGCCGGGGGCGAAACCGGCTACACCTACCGCAAGATGCTCAGCTTTGCTCTCGACGGCATCACCAGCTTCTCCGATACGCCCCTCAAGGCCGCCACCATCATGGGGTTCACGGTGTCGGGCGTCGCGTTCCTGCTGATGCTCTACACCTTGTATGCGCGCCTGGTGCGCCAGGACTACGAGCCCGGTTGGGCTTCGCTGATGATGAGCATCCTGTTTTTGGGCGGCGTGCAGCTTATTGCCGTGGGCGTCATCGGCGAGTACATCGCCCGCCTCAGCGCCAACGTGCGCCAGCGCCCCCTCTACATCATCGCCGAAACCAACCACGGCCCCGCCGCCCCGGCTCAGGAGCCGGTCTGATTTTTTGAGTTGTCAGTTGTCAGGTATTAGTGTAAATAGTTGACTGACAACTAACAACTAACAATCAAGGTGGTCCCGCCGTGCCTACGGTATTTTTGGGCCGTTGTCATCATCCTTTCCGAATGGGTATCCTTTCTTTCCGCCGCCAGGCAGCCTACACGTTTCTTCTCTTCACGCTACTGCTGCTGCTGGTGCCCCACGCGGCGCACGAGAGCGACATGAGCTTTTGGGTGGCCTGGGCCAAAGACATTTTCTACCACGGGCTGGGCAACGTGTACCAATCGCCCAGCAACAGCTACAACCCCCTCTACCACTACATTTTGTGGCTGTACGGCTGGCTAATGGGAAACCCCGCGGACATCATTTACTACAGCCATTGGCTGAAGGCCTTCACCTTGGTTTTTGATTTCGCGGGAGCTTTTTGGGCGGCCTCGCTGGTACGCGAGCGTGACCGCCGCTTTGGGCTGGCGTTGCTGCTGCTCCTCAACATTGGCTACCTCTACAACACCCTGGTTTGGGTGCAGGTCGATGCCATTTACACCTTGTTCGTGTTTGGGGCCGTGGTGCTGGCGGTGCGGCAGCGGGCGGTGCTCAGCATGTTGTGCTTCGTGCTGGGGCTGGCGGCCAAACCGCAGGCCATTATTTTCTTGCCGCCGCTGCTGCTGCTGTGGGCCCCGTTGTGGTGGCACCAACCCAAGCGCCTGGGGCTGGCCCTGGTGGCCGGCGCGGCGCTGATGACACTGGTGCTGGCCCCCTTCATTTGGTTTGCCGACGAAAACTACCTGCCGCGCATCCTCGAAATCAACCTGGGCGCGGCCAACTTCTTCCCGTACCTCTCGATGAACTGCTACAACATCTGGTACCTGCTGGTGCCCGATGGCGACCCCTCCAAGGCCAGCGATAGCGAGGAAATCCTGGGCCTTACCTACCGCGTCTGGGGCCTGCTCATGTTTTTTGTGGCATCGGCGGTGGCCCTGTTGCCGCTGCTCCTGGTGATGGTGCGCAACCTGCGCCGCCCGGCCGTGCCCGCGGCCGAAAGAACTACGGCCACCCAGGCCGACCTGCCCCTCATCCTGCTCAGCTGCGGACTGATTCCGTTGCTGTTTGCCTTTTTCAATACCCAGATGCACGAGCGGTACTGGCACGCCGCCGTGCTGCTGCTGGCGGCCTACGGCTTTTTGCGCCGCGACTACGCGCTCTACGCCGTGGTGTCGGTGGCGTACTTTCTGAATCTGGAAGGGGTCCTGCGTTTTCTGGCGCTAAAGGAGTACTCGGACACGGTGTTTGAGCCGTGGTACGCCGCTTATCTGTTTGCCTTCGCCATCGGGCTGGGGCTGTTCAAGCTCTACCGCCTCACGGCCTGGCGCACCGAGTGGCGACTTATCAAGCAGGGCCGCCGCCGTGAAGCTGCCGTTATCGCGTAGGCACCGGGCGCGGCGGCTGGTTCCGTTCGTTGTTTTTTCGTTCTCTCACTTTGCCTTGCCCGCCATGCTCCAGCTTCAGAACTATATCAATGGCCAGCTGGTGCCACCCCTGGCCGGCCGCTACCTCGCCAACATCGAGCCCGCCACCGGCCAGGTCTACGGCCAGCTTCCCGATTCTGACGCCACCGACGTAGCTGCCGCCGTGGCCGCCGCCGAAGCCGCCCTGCCCGCCTGGCGCAGGTTGCCCGCCGAAGACCGAGGCCGCCTGCTGGTCAAAATCGCCGACCTCATCGACGCTAACCTCGACCGCCTGGCCCGCGCCGAAAGCCAGGACAACGGCAAGCCCCTCAGCCTGGCCCGCGTGCTGGACATCCCGCGCGCGGCCAGCAATTTCCACTTTTTCGGCACCGCCGCCGGCCACTTCGCCACCGAAGCCCACGTGCAGGACGGCGTGGCCGTGAACTACACCGTGCGCCACCCCGTGGGCGTGGTGGGCTGCATCTCGCCCTGGAACCTGCCCCTCTACCTTTTCACCTGGAAGATTGCGCCCGCCCTGGCCGTGGGCTGCTGCGTGGTGGCCAAGCCGTCGGAAATTACCCCCGCCACCGCCTTCTTGCTGAGCGAGCTGTGCATCGAAGCCGGTCTGCCGGCGGGCGTGCTCAACATCGTGCACGGCACCGGGCCGGGCTGCGGGCAGGCCATTGTAGCGCATCCGGGCATCAAGGCCATCAGCTTCACCGGGGGCACGGCCACGGGCCGGCACCTGGCCGCCACCGCCGCCCCGCTCTTCAAAAAGCTGAGCCTGGAGCTGGGCGGTAAGAATCCCAACCTCGTTTTTGCCGACTGCGACCTGGCCGCCGCCGTGGCCACCAGCATCCGCAGCAGCTTCGCCAACCAGGGTCAGATTTGCCTCTGTGGCTCCCGCATTCTCATCGAGCGCCCCATTTACGAAGCCTTCAAAACCGAGTTTCTCAAGCAGCTCAAGGACCAGAAAATCGGTGACCCGCTCGACGCCGAAACCAAGCAAGGCGCGCTGGTCAGCGAAGCGCACCTGAACAAAGTGCTAGCCTACATTCAGTTGGCCCACGAAGAAGGCGGCGTGCTCCTTGCCGGTGGCCAGCGCGTTGCCGTGCCCGGCCGCTGCGCCGAGGGCTACTTCCTGGAGCCCACCGTCTTCGAAAACCTGCCCTTCGACTGCCGTACCAATCAGGAAGAAATTTTCGGTCCCGTGGTCACCCTCACGCCCTTCGATACCGACGAAGAAGCCCTGATGATGGCCAACAGCACCGAATACGGCCTCTCCGCCACCATCTGGACGTCTGACCTGACCCGCGCCCACCGCGTGGCCCACCAACTGCACAGCGGCATCGTCTGGATAAACACCTGGCTGCACCGCGACCTGCGCACGCCCTTCGGTGGCATGAAAAACTCCGGCGTCGGCCGCGAGGGCGGACTCGAAGCGCTGCGGTTTTTTACCGAAGCGCAGAACGTGTGCGTGAAGCTCTGAACCGCGGTTCAGACACCGTCTAATCCGGGATATACTTCGGCCAACGACACCTGGCAGTTAATACTGCCCAAATTCAGCACGGCGGTTAGGTCGCGGGTTTCCGTAAACAGCCAATTGCCGTCGGGCTGGCGCGTGTAGAGCTCGGCCAGGCAGGTTCTCGAATCCAGCATCAGGTACTGTTGCAGGCTGGGAATCTGGCGGTAGAGCATGAATTTTTCGCTCCGGTCCTTGTCGGCGGTCGAGTCGGACAGCACCTCTACCAGCAGCGTAGGGTTGAGCAGCGTTTCCGGCTTGCGGCTTTCGTTGAATTCCGGCTTGCCGCACACCACCGTTACGTCGGGGTACACGTAGGCGCTGCCGCTCAGAATTTGCAGGCGTTGGTCGCTGCCCACTACGGCGCAGCTTTTGCCGCGCAGCTGGCTTCCAAGGGCCACGGTCATGTTGGCGCAGATGCGGTTGTGCGCGTAGCTGGCCCCGGCCATTGCCCGAATTTCACCGTAGTAGTATTCGTGCTTTTCTAGGGCTTCGCACTCCAGGCGCAAATAGTCGTCCGGCGAGACGGAAGTAGGGACGGTGGTTTCAAAAGCAGCCTGGCCCATGACGTTATCAGAATAAGGTGTTTACCCAAAAGTACGAAGCCAACCCCGCCCCGCGGCTTACCTTTGCGGGCCGAACCGACCGCTCGCTCCGCATGCCCCACCCCGCCCCCGATTACTACGCCCACCCCACGGCCATCCTCGACGAGGGCTGCCAGGTAGGCCGGGGCAGCCGCATCTGGCACTTCAGCCACGTCTGCGCCGGGGCCGATTTGGGGGAGGACTGCAGCTTGGGCCAGAACGTGTTTGTAGCCGATGGCGTGACCCTGGGCCGCAACGTGAAAGTGCAGAACAACGTGAGCCTCTACGGCGGCGTAGTCTGCGAAGCCGACGTGTTCCTGGGCCCTTCGGTGGTGTTCACCAACGTGAAAAACCCGCGCAGTGCCGTGCCCCGCAAAGGCCCCGGCCAGTACCAAACCACCTACCTGGAGGAAGGCGTGACGGTGGGGGCCAATGCCACCATCGTGTGCGGCGTGCGGCTGGGGCGCTATGCCTTCGTGGGCGCGGGCAGCGTGGTCACGCACGACGTTTCGGCCTATGCCCTCGTATACGGCACGCCCGCCCGCCCGCAGGGTTGGATGAGCGCCTACGGCCACCGCCTCGAATTTGATAAAAACGGCCGCGCTACCTGCCCCGAAAGCGGCGAAACCTATGAGCGAAGCGCCGACGAGCAATCGGTGCGACCCGTGGTGCCGAGCGCGGCCAAACGGCCCCGTGCGAACTCCTAATTCCTAATTCCTAACTCATAATTCCGCTAGTGTACGACCAATTATTGCGCAAAGAGGCCACCCTGGCCGTCATCGGCCTCGGCTACGTGGGCCTGCCCATCGCCCTCGAATTCGCGAAGCAGCTCAAGGTGATTGGCTTCGATATCAACGCGGGCCGCGTGGCCCAGATGAAGCAGGGCATCGACCCCAGCGGGGAGCTAGTGAAGGCCGATTTTGAGGGCTGCGATATCACCTTTACCGATTCGTTGGAGGTGCTGCGTCAGGCGCAGTTCTACATTGTGGCCGTGCCCACGCCCATCGACGAGCACGCCCAGCCCGACCTTAAGCCCCTGCTCGGCGCTTCGGGCTCGGTAGGCAAGGTGCTGAAAAAAGGCGACTACGTGGTGTTCGAAAGCACCGTGTACCCTGGCTGCACCGAGGAGGACTGCATCCCGGTGATGGAGCGTCATTCAGGATTGAAATTCCCCGTTGATTTCAAAGTGGGTTACTCGCCCGAGCGCATCAACCCTGGCGATAAGGAGCACACGTTGCGCCGCATTGTGAAAGTGGTGTCCGGCAACGACGAGGAGGCCCTCAATACCGTGGCTAAAGTGTACGAGCTGGTGGTGGACGCCGGTGTGCACCGGGCCAGCAGCATTCGGGTGGCCGAGGCCGCCAAAATCATTGAAAACACCCAGCGCGACGTCAACATCGCGCTGATGAACGAGCTGTCGATGATTTTCGACCGCATGAACATCAACACCTACGAGGTGCTGGAAGCTGCTGGCACTAAGTGGAACTTCCTAAAGTTTTCGCCCGGTCTGGTGGGCGGCCACTGCATCGGCGTCGACCCCTACTACCTGACCTACAAGGCGAAAGAGTTGGGCTACGACGCCAAGGTTATTCTTTCGGGCCGCACCACCAACGACAACATGGGCGCCTACATCGCCCGCAAAACGGTGCAGATGATGATTAAAAAAGGCAAGGACGTGGCCAAAAGCCGCGTGTTGGTGATGGGTGCCACCTTCAAAGAAAACGTGGAGGACATCCGCAATTCCAAGGTGGCTGACGTGATTCAGGAGCTGAAAAACTTCTCGGTGAACGTCGATATTATCGACCCGCACGCCGACTCCAACGAGCTGCACCATGAATACGGTTTCCGCCTGACCCACAACGACGACGTGCGCACCGACTACGACGCCGTGATTGTGGCCGTGAGCCACCAGCCCTACGCCGAGAAGGATGAGGCTTACTTCCAGTCCATTACGTCTGATAACGCGGTGCTGGTCGACATCAAAGGCCTGTACCGGGGCAAAATGAAGGACCTGCAATACTGGAGCCTGTAATTATTTAGCTGTTGGCTGAAAGCTATTAGCTGTTAGCTCCACCTTGGGGTAGCAGTCGAAAAAAGCTATTAGCTAACAGCTTTCAGCTAAAAGCTAACAACATGAAAATTCTCGTTACCGGAGGAGCTGGGTACATTGGCTCCCACGCCGTGGTTGAGTTGCAGCAGGCCGGCTATCAGCCCGTTATCGTAGATAACTTCAGCAACTCGCAAGAGTCGGCGTTGGCCGGCATCGAGTCCATTCTGGGCGTGAAAGTGCCGACCTACCGGATTGACTGCGCCGACCAGGCGGCTCTTCGCGGCGTGTTTGCGGCTGAGAAAGACATTGCGGGCGTCATTCATTTCGCGGCCTACAAAGCCGTGGGTGAGTCGGTGGCCAAGCCGCTGGCTTATTTCCAGAATAACGTAGGCTCGCTGCTTACGCTGCTGGCCGTGATGCCCGAATTTGGCGTCGAAAACCTGGTGTTCTCGTCCTCCTGCACCGTGTATGGTGTGCCCGATGCGCTGCCCGTGACGGAGGCCACGCCCACCAAGCCGGCGTCGTCGCCCTACGGCCGCACCAAGCAAATGTGCGAAGACATCGTGCACGACGTATCGGCCGCGCCTGATAACAAGCTGCACACCATTTTGCTGCGCTACTTCAACCCGATTGGGGCGCACGCCTCGGCCAAAATCGGGGAGCTGCCGCTGGGCGTGCCCAACAACCTGGTGCCCTACATTACCCAAACGGCCGCGGGCATTCGGGAGAAGCTGACCATCAACGGCAACGACTACGACACGGTGGACGGCACCAATGTGCGCGACTACATCCACGTCGTGGATTTGGCCAAGGCGCACGTAGTAGCCGTGCAGCGCCTGCTCGACCGCAAGGCCAGCGACACCGTGGAAACCTTCAACGTGGGCACCGGGCACGGCAATTCGGTGCTGGAAGTGGTGCACGCCTTTGAGCAGGCCAGCGGCCAGAAGCTGAACTACAGCATCGGCCCGCGCCGCCCCGGCGATGTGCCCGCCATCTACGCCGACGCTACCAAAGCGGCTGAGGTACTGGGCTTCAAAACCGAGACTTCCCTGGTCGACTCGCTCGCCAGCTCCTGGAAGTGGCAGCTTTCTTTAGCTGATAGCCAATAGCTATTAGCTGGCAGCCTTTCGTTCAATTAAAAAGCTAACAGCTAGCAGCTAACAGCTAGCAGCTCAAAACATGAAAATCCTCATCACCGGCGGGGCCGGCTTCATCGGCTCCCACGTAGTTCGGCTGTTCGTTACCAAATACCCCGAACACCAGATTCTTAACCTCGACGCGCTGACCTACGCCGGCAACTTGGAAAACCTACGCGACATCGAAAGCGCGTCGAACTACAAGTTTATTAAAGGCGATATTTCTGACCAGTCATTTATCGACCAGCTGTTTGCCAACGAGGAGCCCGATGCCGTGATTCACCTCGCGGCCGAGTCGCACGTTGACCGCAGCATCACCGACCCGATGGCGTTCGTGAAAACCAACGTCATCGGCACGGTGAATTTGCTGAACGCGGCCCGCCACCTGTGGCAGCCCGGCGGCTACGACGGCCACGTGTTTTACCACGTGAGCACCGATGAGGTATACGGTTCGCTGGATTTCGGCCCCGAGATGTTCACCGAAACCACGTCCTACGACCCGCGTTCGCCCTACTCGGCCTCCAAAGCCAGCTCCGACCATTTCGTGCGGGCCTGGCATCACACGTATGGCCTGCCCATCAAGCTGAGCAACTGCTCGAACAACTACGGCCCCAACCATTTTCCCGAGAAGCTCATTCCGCTGGCCATCCACCGCCTGCGCACCGGCCAGCCGGTGCCCGTGTACGGCAAAGGCGAAAACGTGCGCGACTGGCTCTTCGTGAAAGACCACGCCACGGCCATCGACGCGGTATTCCACAAGGGCAAACCCGGCGAAACCTACAACATCGGCGGCGTGAACGAGTGGCAGAACCTCAAGCTCATTGAGCTGCTCTGCGATGTGGTGGACGAGAAAACCGGCCAGGCGCAGGGCACCTCGCGCAAGCTCATCAAGTTCGTGACCGACCGTGCCGGCCACGACATGCGCTACGCCATCGACTCCAGCAAAATCATGAACGAGCTGGGCTGGAAGCCCTCCGTGACCTTCGAGCAGGGCCTGGCCCAAACCGTAGACTGGTACCTCGCCAACGAAGCGTGGCTCAACAGCGTAACCAGCGGCGCGTACCAGGACTACAACGCCCGTCAATACGGGGTTTAATCATGAATTATAAATTATGAGTTATGAATTGGCTATCCAGAACGGCCGATGATTTTGACAACTCATAATTCATAATTCAAAACTCATAATTCAAAACGAAGTGTACGAAAACCCCTTCCACGAGCAGCCGCTCGACAACCTGACCTTTCTCGTAACCGGCGGCGCGGGCTTCATCGGCTCCAATATCGTGGAGTATTTGCTGAAGTACGGCGTGAAAAAAGTGCGGACCTTGGACAACTACTCCAACGGCTTTCGCAAAAACCTGGCGCTGTTTGCCGACGACTCGCGTTTGGAAATTATGGACGGCGACATCCGCGACGCCGCTACTTGCGCCGCCGCCTGCGTGGGCGTGGACGTGGTGTTGCACGAGGCCGCCCTCGGCTCGGTGCCGCGCTCCATCAAAGACCCGGTTCTGACGAACGACGTGAACGTGGGCGGCTTCGTGCAGATGCTGACGGCCGCCAAAGATGCCGGTGTAAAGCGCTTCGTGTACGCGGCTTCGAGCTCGACTTACGGCGACCACCCCGGCCTGCCCAAGGTGGAAGACCGCATCGGTAAGCCGCTCTCGCCCTATGCCGTGACCAAGTACGCCAACGAGTTGTACGCCGACGTGTTTGCCCGAACTTACGGCATGGAAATCATCGGCTTGCGCTACTTCAACATCTTCGGCCCGCGCCAGGACCCGGGCGGCGCTTACGCGGCCGTGATTCCGCTGTTCATCGACGCGATTCTGCAAAACACGCCACCCACGCTGAACGGCGATGGCGGCCAGACCCGCGATTTCACCTTCGTGGAAAACTGCGTGGAAGCCAACATTCGCGCCGCCCTGGTGACAAACCCCGAGGCCTTGGGCCAGGTGTATAACATCGCCGTGGGCGACCGCACCTCGCTGGTCGAGATGTACGACATCCTGCGCGAGGAAGCGGGCTCGGATTTGGCTCCGGTTTTCGGGCCGGACCGCGCCGGGGACATCCGCGACTCTTTGGCCGATATTTCGAAGGCCAACCGCCTGCTGGGCTACCAGCCGCAGGTGCGCATCCGCGAAGGTTTGCGGCAGACGCTGGCGTGGTTCAAAGCCAATCAGGCGTTTATTGCCCAGCGGTAGGGGCGCGTTGCACGCGCCCGCCCGTTGGTGCCGCGTAGCATACGTTTCTGCCGCATGTACCATTGTTCAACCAACCGGGCGCGTGCAACGCGCCCCTACTACGTCCGCCCCAACCCTATGAAAGGAATTATTCTCGCCGGCGGCTCCGGCACCCGCTTACATCCGCTCACCCTCGCCGTCTCGAAGCAGCTGATGCCCGTGTACGACAAGCCGATGATTTACTACCCGCTGTCGATTCTGCTGTCGGCCGGTATTCGGGAGGTGCTGATTATCACCACGCCCCACGACCAGGAGCAGTTCAAAAAGCTGCTCGGCGACGGCAAAAGCCTGGGCTGCGATTTTCAGTACGTGGTGCAGGAGGTGCCCAACGGCCTGGCCCAGGCCTTCGTGCTGGGCGCTGATTTTATTGGCAAAGACAAAGTGGCACTGGTGCTCGGCGACAACATTTTCTACGGCGCGGGCTTGGAAGAACTATTGAAATCGAACAACGACCCCGAGGGCGGCGTGGTGTTCGCCTACCACGTGCACGACCCCGAGCGCTACGGCGTGGTGGAGTTCGACGCTGACAAAAAAGCCCTCAGCATCGAGGAAAAGCCCACCAAGCCCAAGAGTAACTACGCCGTCCCGGGCCTGTATTTCTACGACAACGACGTGGTAGAAATCGCCAAAAACCTGGAAATGAGCCCGCGCGGCGAGTACGAAATCACCGACGTGAACCGCGAATACCTCAAGCGCGGCACGTTGAAGGTGGGTATCCTCGGCCGGGGCACCGCTTGGCTCGATACCGGCACCTTCGAAAGCCTGATGCAGGCCGGCGAGTTTGTGAAAGTAATCGAGGAGCGCCAGGGCCTCAAGGTGGGTTCTATTGAAGAAGCGGCTTACCGCCAAGGCTTTATTGATGCCGACCAGCTCCGCGCCATTGCCGCGCCGTTGCGCAAAAGCGGCTACGGCAATTACCTGATGAACCTGCCCGAGCAGTTGGTGATGGAAGGGTAAGGTTTTTAATAGGGTGTGAGGGTAAGAGGGTAGGGGGGTAGGAGTTGAGGTTGTTTTCCTGACTCCTACCCCCCTACCCTCTTACCCTCACACCCTAAATATCTTACTCGTCCAAATACTGGTGCACGAATTTGATGGCCATGCTGCCCTCGCCCACGGCGGAGGCTACGCGGGCCATGGCCCCGGAGCGGCTGTCGCCGGCCGCGAAAATGCCGGGCACGCAGGTTTCGAGCAAATACGGTTCGCGGGCCTGCTTCCAGATATCGGCGTAGCGCGGGTCGGTGACGAGGTCGCGGCCGGTGAGGAGGAAGCCTTTGCCGTCGCACATCACCTGCTCGCAGACCCACTCGGTGCTGGGCTTGGCTCCGATGAATACGAAGAGGGCCCGGGCGGGCCGCTTTTCCACTGTGCCGTTGAGGTCTAACATCACTGCTTCGAGGTGGTCCTGGCCGCACACTTCCTTGATTTGGGCGTGCGGTAGTAGTTCGATGTTGGACGTAGTGCGAATCTGCTCAATGAGATAGGCCGACATGCTGGCCGCCAGGTTGGCTCCGCGAACGACGATGAACACCCGGCGGGCGTACGTGGCCAGGTACATGGCCGCCTGCCCGGCCGAATTGCCGCCGCCCACGATGTACACGTCCTGCTCGTCGCAGCTGCGGGCCTCGGTGCGGGCCGCGCCGTAGTACACACCCGCCCCGCTGAGGCGGTCCATGCCCGGCACGTCGAGGGTGCGGTAGCTGACGCCGGTGGTGAGCACCACGGCTTTGGTGCTCACCTCGCGCCCATCGCCGAGCGTGAGAACCTTATAGCCGTCCTGAATGCAGAGGCTTGCTACCTCCTGCGGGGCCAGGAATTCGGCCCCGAGGCGCACGGCCTGGGCCCAGGCTCGGAAAGCCAAATCGGCCCCGCTCAGGCCGGTGGGAAAGCCCAGGTAGTTTTCGATGCGGGAGCTGGTACCGGCTTGACCACCAGGCGTTTGGCGCTCGATGATGAGCGTGCGAAGGCCTTCGCTGGCCCCGTACACGGCGGCGGCCAGGCCCGAGGGGCCGGCCCCGACCACCACCACGTCGTACATGGCCTGCAAGGGCTTGTTGGCAATGCCCAGGTGCTCGGCCAAAGCGGCTTTGGTAGGGTTGGCCACGGCGGTGCCATCGGCGCAAATAACGAGCGGCAAATCCGTTGACTGAAAGCCGCGGGCCTTCACCAGCTCCTTGGCTTCGGGGCTGGTTTCGTAGTCAAGCCACTGGTAGCCCACCATGTAGCCACTGAGGAAATCCTTGAGCTCGTGCGAGAGCGGCGACCACTGAAAACCAATGAGTCGCACACCGCCATACTTGGGCTTATAGGTAGCCTGCCATGCGGCCAGCAAATCGCGCAGGATGGGGTACAGTAGGTGCTCGGGCGGGTCCCAGGGCTTCATTAGGTAGTGGTCGAGCCGGGCCGAGTTGATGGCCCGCACGGCGGCCTCGGTGTCGGCGTAGGCCGTGAGCAGCACGCGCTTGGTGTCCGGAAATAGCGCTCGGGAAGCGGTGAGCAACTCCACGCCCTCCAAATCGGGCATGCGCTGGTCGGCCACGATGAGGGCCAGCGGCTCCTCCTTGGCGTGGAGCTCCTGAATGGTCGTCAGCGCTTCCGGCCCGGAGTTGACGCGCAGGATGCGGTAGTCCTTGCTGAATTCCTGGCGCAGGTCGCGGGCAATGGCGGCCAGCACTTGCGGGTCGTCGTCGACGGCGAGGATGATGGGTTTCTTCTCGGGCATGATACGAGGCGAAAGGGAGGGAAAAGGAGGTATTTACGCCAGGGGCACGGCCACCGGCAGCCAGGCGCAAAACTCGGTGTGGCCCGGCCGGGAGCTGACTTCCAATCGGCCATCGTGTTGTTTGATAATGCGTTGGGCAATGTCGAGCCCCAGCCCCGAGCCGGCCCCCGCCTGCTTGGTGGTGTAAAATGGCTCGAAAATGTGCGGCAGTACGGTTTCGGGAATTCCCGCGCCGTTGTCAGTCAAAAACACCCGTACAAAGTCGCCTTCGTGGCGGGTACTCAGCCGGATTTCGCCGCCCTGCGCCGGCAGCGCGTCAATGGCGTTGTCAAGTAAGTTGGTCCACACCTGGTTGAGGCTGCTGACCTGGCCGCGAATCTGGGGCAGGTTGGGCGCGTAGTTGCGGGTGAGGCGCACATTTTTCTGGCGCAGCTGGAAACCCAGCATGTTAACGGTGCTGTCCAGCCCGGCCGTGATATCGAGTAGGTCGAAGCCACCGTCGCGGTCCATGTGGGAATAGGTTTTCACGTCGGCTACCAGCTTGCTGATGCGGCTGCCGGCCTCCTGCACCTCGCGGATGAGCTGCAAGGTAGTTTGCTGGCCTTCGAGCCAGGCGAAAGCCGCGGGGCGGGCGGCGGGCGGGAGCACGTCGGCAGCCGCGGCCAGCGTTTTTTCGGTCAGGCCCATTTCGAGCAGGGTAGGGGCCAGGCGGTAGCCGTCGGGCACGCCCTGGTCCGTGAGCCAGTCGGCCAGCTCGTCTTCGCGCTCGGAGCGTTCCAGCGGCGAGCGGGGCGGGGCGGGCGGATTTGTGGCGGCCACGGGTGCGGCCAGGGCGGTGAAAGCGCACAAAGCCAGTGGGTTGGGGCTGAGCGCCAGCAACTCGCTCAGCAGGTGGGGCTGGGCGGCGGCGCGCTCGGCCAGCGCCTGCGCCGCGCGGGCAATGGCGGCGGCGGGGTTATTCAGCTCGTGGGCCAGGCCTGCCGAGAGCTTGCCCAGGGCGCGCAGCTTGTCGTCGCGTTCCTGGCTGCGAACCTGGTCGCGGCTGCGGTCGTTCATGATGGCCACCAAGCGCTGCACCAGCTCGGGGCTGGCCTGCTCCAGGGCCGGAAACTGGTCGCGGTGCAGCAGGTACAGCAGCGTTTCGCCGGTGGCCAGGCCCTGGTTTTTGGCTTCGCGCAGCCGGGAATACGGCAGCACCCCCGACACCTGGCCGGTTTCGACGCGGAAAATGGGGGTGCGCTGGCTGCCCTGCAAGGCGTAGAACTGGATGCCGCCGCGCACCACGGCCATCATATAATCGGCCGGTGTGCCCGCTTCGATGATGGGCTCGTCGGGGGCGAAAGCCCGGGCTTCGCCGTGGGCCAGCAGCCATTGTAGCACGGCGGCGGGTAGGTCGGCGAAGGCCGTGACGGTGGCCAGCTCGGCGGTGGTAAGGACAAGGGTTTCAGGCATAGCGAAAAACCCCGCGAAGGGCAAAAGGATGAGTGGCCCCGGCGATGGCCGGCCGTACCTTGCACGCCGTAGGCAGACGGATAGCCGCCGCAAATGCTTCAGTTGCCAGGCAACTTTTTTACCGCTCCGGACCTTGTAAATATTCCTTCAATTTAGCGAAAAACGCCTTTTCATGGCCAAAGCAAGAACCGTTTATTTCTGCCAGTCGTGCGGCGCGCAGTCGTCGAAGTGGATTGGCCGCTGCCCGGTATGCGGCGAATGGAACACGTACGTCGAAGAAGTTATCCAGAAAGAAACCGTGGCCACCACCACCGGCCAGTGGAAACCCGCCAGCACGGTGCCCGGCGGCAACACCAAGAAAGCGGCTAAATCCGTCCCGCTCGGCGATATTCTGGCCGAAGACGAACCCCGCATCCTCACCCCCGACGGCGAGCTGAACCGCGTGCTCGGCGGCGGCATCGTGCCGGGCTCCATCATCCTCATTGGTGGCGAGCCGGGCATTGGCAAAAGCACGCTCATGCTGCAAATTGCCCTCAGCCTGCGCCAGATGAAGGTGCTCTACGTGAGCGGCGAAGAGAGCGAGGCCCAGATAAAAATGCGCGCCGAGCGCATGGCTGACGGCCAGCACCCGGGCTGCTACATCCTCACGGAAACCAACACCCAGAACATCTTCCGGCAGATTGACCAGGTGCAGCCCAACATCCTCGTCATCGACTCCATCCAAACCATGCACTCCACGCTGGTGGAAAGCGGCGCGGGCAGCGTGAGCCAGGTGCGCGAGTGCACCGCGGAGTTCCTGAAATTTGCCAAGGAAACCAGCACGCCGGTCCTGCTCATCGGCCACATCACGAAGGATGGCAGCATTGCCGGCCCCAAAATTCTGGAGCACATGGTGGACACCGTGCTCCAGTTCGAGGGCGACCGGCACATGAGCTACCGCATCCTGCGTACCACCAAAAACCGCTTCGGTAGCACCTCGGAATTAGGTATTTACGAGATGCAGGGCGACGGCCTGCGCCAGGTGAGCAACCCCTCTGAAATCCTGCTTTCGCAGCGTGGCGAGAGCCTGAGCGGCATGGCCATCGGGGCCACGCTGGAGGGCAACCGCCCGCTGCTGGTGGAAGTGCAGGCTTTGGTCACGCCCGCCACTTACGGCACGCCGCAGCGCAGCAGCACCGGCTTCGATGCCAAGCGCCTGCAAATGCTGCTGGCCGTGCTGGAAAAGCGCGCCGGCCTGCGCCTGGGCCAGCACGACGTGTTCCTGAACATCGCCGGCGGCCTCCGCCTCGACGACCCCGCCCTGGACATGGCCGTGTGCGCCGCCGTGGTGTCGTCGCTCAACGATGTGCCCATTCCCGGCAACGTGTGCCTGGCGGCGGAAGTCGGCCTGAGCGGCGAAATCCGGGCCGTGGCGCGCCTCGACCAGCGCTTGGCCGAAGCCGAGAAGCTGGGATTTCGGGAAATGTACGTATCGCAGTTCAACGGCAAAGGATTGGACTTAGCCAGGTTTGGGTTAAAAGTGCATGCGGTCAGCCGCCTCGATGAAGTACTGAACGGTTTATTCGGCTAAAAAAAAGTAGCTTGATTATCAGCGGGTGGCCGCAAACGATTGCGGCAATTAGCAGTTGATTGGCGGATGAACCGGCCGAATGGCCGAATTTTGATTTGGACTTTATAAACCAAAAAGCCTTATCTTCGGATTGCTGATAGGCTTTTACCACGAATTCCTAGGTAAGACTGTTCGATTCTATCATTTGTCTGGTCGGTAGTTGTCGGCTGCTACCTGCCCTTGGCTACTCGTTTCTCTGTGTCATGATACCATCCTTTACCACCTGCACGCGCCAATTGCTGGGCCTGGTGCTGCTCCTCGCCCCATTGCTCGGCCATGGGCAAGGCAAAACAACAACCGTAGTGGGCGCGGCCAAGAAAATGGCTGCTGCCGAAGCCGACGCCGTGGCCGGCGAGCAGGGCACGGCCGTGCTCTCGGGCCGCATAAGCGGAGCAACCACCGATTCGGTGGCGGTTTCGTTGCGCGAGAATCCGCTCGACCCCAAGGAAAAGCTTTTCCGGGTGCGCCTCAGTGAAAAAGGGGAGTTTAAGCTGGCGATACCGGTGAGCGGTGCCACCAAGGCCGACCTGGTGTACGGCGACGATGTAGCGCCCCTGTTTTTGGATGCCGGCACCGACATTGACGTGCGTTTTAAGGGCAGCGACATGTCGGGCACGCTCAAGTTCAAGGCCAATGACGTGCCCAAGGGCTTTGCCACCCGGCTGCGCAACCGCGCCAACCTGACCGACGAGCAGCGCCACCGCCAGCAAGCCGCCAATGCCAACAACTACCTGGTGGAAGCCGACGAGCAATTCGTGGAAAACGATGGTTTTCAGGTACTGCCCGACAACATTCAGCTCTACGAAGCGCCGTTTCAGTCGTTTCTGGAGTACCGCCGCAAGCACCAGTTTGAGTTTTTGGAAGACCACGCCGCCAAGCAGTCGTTCACCCAGGAGTTCTACAACTACGCGCACGCCGAAGTGGTGTACGCCTACGCCAACGACAAGCTGACCTTCCAGGACCTGCGCGAGCAGGTGGTGAACACCGAAGGCCGCTTGAAAATGGCCCCCGACTACTACAACTTTCTGCGTGAGCCCGGCCTGCTAAATGAGCCCAATGCGGCCCAGAGCGAGCTATACCACGAGTTTTTGGTCAACTACATCCACTACACCGTGGCGCAGGACAAGCACCAGCGTTCCGACCCCGACTTTTACCCGGCCTCGTACGCGCTGGCCAGCAAGAAGCTCACCGGCTCGATTCGTGCCATTATCTTGGGGCGGATTTTGGAGGAGTCGTTTCGGTTCGGGCACGTGAAGCAGTCGGCGGCTATGCTGGCTGATTTCCGCAACTACGACCCCAAAAACCAGTATTACCCCATCCTGCAAGCCGATTTTGACCGGCACAAGGAGTTTGCCATCGGGGCCCCGGCTCCGGATTTCAAGCTGGTATCGGCCACCGGCGACACGGTGCGCCTGCACGATTTTGTGGGCAAGCTGGTATACCTCAACTTCTGGAAATCGACCAATGGCCTGAGCTTGCGCGACCTGGCCTACGCCCAGGATATGATGCACAAGTTTGAAGGCAAGAACATTGCCTTCGTCAACATTGCCCTCGATGAGAATGAGCAGGCCTGGCGGGCGCTCGTGAACGTGAAAAAGCTGCCCGGCGTGCAAGTGCGCGCCATCGGTGGCGGGCTACGCTCCAAAGTGGCCCAGGCCTACGCGGTGCAGGAAGTGCCCACGTATTTCCTGCTGGGCGAGGATGGTACCTTCCTCAACACCAAGCCCAAGCGCCTGAGTAGCCGCGCGGCCGTGGACGAAATCAACCAGTCGTTTGGCAAGGCCAGCACCTACACCAGCGCCATCGAGTTTCAGGCGACCAAGAAATAAGCGTCCGGCCGGACGCAACCGAAGTAGCGCGAACTTTGTAATTCGCGTCTCCGCGCCACTGGAAACTCCCTTGGCGTGCAGGGACGCGAACTACAAAGTTCGCGCTACTGCTTTATCCGCTATTTATGTCTGTGCTCACCGATAGCCTCAATGTTTTGTCGAAAGCTACCCCGCTGCGGGTGTGGAATGCGACGCAGATTGTGGGCTCCTACCTCCTGAGCAAGCTCACGGGCAAGGCCCAGCTGCGGGGCCTGCCCATGGCCCTGAGCTTCGAGCCCACCACCAGCTGCAACCTGCGCTGCCCGGAGTGCCCCAGCGGGCTACGCTCCTTCACGCGGCCCACGGGCATGCTGCCGGCCGACTTATTCCGGCGGACCATCGACGAAGTGGCCAGCCGGCTGTGGTACCTGATTTTCTATTTTCAGGGCGAGCCCTACCTGCACCCGGAGTTTCTGGACCTGGTGAAGTACGCGGCCGATAAGGGCATCTACACCGCCACCAGTACCAACGCGCATTACCTCAACGATACCAACGCCCGCCGCACCGTGGAGAGCGGCCTGGACCGGCTCATCATTTCCCTCGACGGCACCACCCAGGACGTGTACCAGCAATACCGTGTGGGCGGCAAGCTGGCAAAGGTGCTGGAAGGCACCCGCAACGTGGTGAAGTGGCGCAAAGAATTGAAATCCAGCACGCCGCGCATCATCTTCCAGTTCCTGGTGGTGCGGCCCAACGAGCACCAGATTGACGACGCCAAGCAGTTGGCCGAGGCGCTGGGCGTGGACGATGTATGGTTCAAAACCGCGCAGATTTACGACCACGCGCAGGGCTCGCCGCTCATTCCCACCATCGACTACTACTCGCGCTACCAAAACAACGGCGACAATACCTGGAGCCTGAAAAACAAGCTGGTAGACCACTGCTGGAAAATGTGGCACTCCTGCGTCATCACTTGGGACGGCTTGGTAGTGCCCTGCTGCTTCGATAAAGACGCCGAATACCGGCAAGGCGACCTCAAGACCGAAACTTTCCACCAGCTCTGGCGCGGGGCCAAATACCAGCAATTCCGCGGCAGCCTGCTCAAAGGCCGCGACCAAATTGAAATGTGCCGCAACTGCTCGGAAGGCACCAAAGTGTGGGGGTGAGGTTAGGAAGCAAGGACAAAAAAGAACGTCATGCTGAGCGCAGCCGAAGCATCTCTACCGCGAAGAGTAACTAATTACTTACGCGGTAGAGATGCTTCGCTGCGCTCAGCATGACGTTCTTTCACGGCTCACTACTCACTGCTCCTTCTCGCTCAGCCGCAACCACTAGAAAACCATAGCCAAACACGAACAGATTCAGGCCGATTTGCAGGCTTAGCATGTCGGCCACCATCATAACCGTGGCTTGGCCGATGATGAAAAAGCAGACGTAAGGATTACGCCGCATGCGCGGCTGGGTGAGAGGCCAAAACAGCACCGCCAGCCACAGCGCCAGGCCCACCAGCCCGCCGCCCATCAGGGTTTCCAGGTACTGGTTGTGAACTTCTACGCGGTTGGCGGGCCGTAGCCCGAAGTCCTGCCACTGGTACTGCGACTGCATGGCCGCGTGGGTATCGGCGGGGGCCACGCCAAACAGCCAGTGCTGGCGGATAACGGCCCCGGCCGTTTCGACGGCGGCGAGCCGCCGGGCCAGCGAATACTCATTGATGTCGTGGTTGAGCGTGAATTGCTGCACGTCCCACACCGTGGTTTTGGCCCGCACCCGGACCGACTCGAAGGTGTGATAGGCAGCCCAGGGCCCCAGGCCCAGGGCCAGGAGCAGGCCCAGGCCCAGCGCCCAGTGCCGCTGCGTGAGCAGCCGCACGGCATACAGCAGCAGGCCCGTGTAGAGCACCAGGAGCCCGGTGCGATACGCCAGCATGTGCAGCGTAGCTACCGCCGCAATGGCCGCCACCAGCAGTGCCGCCCGCAGCCCGGATTGCGCCAGTGGGCTCCGGCGCAATAGCAGACCCCAGAAGAAGCTCAGGGCCAGCATTACGCCGAAAGGAATATGAAAAATGTGAGTGATGCCCTGCATATTCTGCCCCACCCGGATGGCCGCGTTGGCCCTGACCGGGTCGAGCACGTACTCGCCCAGCGTGGCCAGGCCCACGGCCGCCGTGCCCAGCACAAACAGCGCCCCCACCGCCAGCCGCTGCCGTCCCGTGAGCGGCACCGCCAGCGTGAAAGCCAGCGGCACGCCCAGCCACGGCAAGCTGCGAAACAGCTCGTGGCGCCACGTGGTCCACTCGCTGGTATAGAGGCTGCTAACTATCAAAAAACCAACGATAGCCGCCCCGCGCATTGCCGCCCCGTTGCGGAAATAGTGGGGCAGCGCGCGTCGTAGCTCCGGGTTAGCCAGCGCCGCCAATACCCCCACTACCGGGGCCAGCGCGACCAGCGCCCGCGACGCCAGCAGCCCGGCCACGCCCGCCGCCGCGGCCAGCCATAACAGATGCTGCGAGAGCTTCCCGGAATGATAATACTGCACAGAAAAAAAGGGGTGATGCTGGGTGGTGCGGGCGCTAGGTATGGTCGGTGTCCAGAGCCAGCTTGTTGCTCAGTTCGGCTGCGGCGGCTCCCAGGGAATGTGGACTGCAAAGTAACCGTGCAAAAAATTAGGCCACCGCCGCCCCCGAATAAGCTGTGAACGGTGGGCCCGGCGGGCTATTGCGCGCCGCCTCAATGCCTGAGGCTCCGTTCACTACTTATTCCGGGGCGGCGGTGGCCCAACCAGGTCGTATGCCTGCTTTGCGCGGGCTTACTTGTCGTTTTTCGTCAGGTTTTTGCCGCGGTCTTCTACTTGCTTGAGGAAGTCGTCGGTGTCGGTGTCGGCGTACACGCCGTAGGCCGAGGCGATGGTGCCTTTCACGCCGTCGTTGGCCGCAATGGCGTAGAGAATGGACATGTCGTCGGGGTTGCTTTCGCCTTCAAAGCGGTAGAAATCCACGATGGTTACCTCATCGGGGGCGTAGCTTTTGGTCGAGCCGGTGTCGAGGGTATGCAGGCGGCCATCGGTCACTTTGAAATCCTTGGTAAAGCCCTCCTTCGTCAGCTTGTTCTCAACGTTAACGAGCGACCGTTCTTCTTCTTTGTCCTGCATGGCGGTGGGGTGTTTGGGATGGAAAGGCGGAGCGGCAGGGTGCAAACGCAGCCCGCCCCCGCCCCGGCTATACGCAGCCGGGGCGGGGGCGGGTTATGCTGAACCATAGAAAAAAATACGCGGTGCCTAGCGCCGCGCCGCGGCCGTGGCACGGGCTTCCATGGTGCGTTGTAGGGCGTCGATATCGAGTTGGCCGCAAGCACCGCCGCAGCCCTTAGCGCAGCCAGCCGCCGTTTTGCTGAAGAAGGCCCGGTAGAAAATCCGGCCCACGTAAAAAGCCGCCGCGACGAACAGCGCGCCAATCAGGAAATACTGGATTTCGATGGAAGTGAGAGCAAGCAAAAGCATACGGGTTAAACTACCGGGGTAAAAAAATAGTTTGCGCCGGCGGGCTACAGCAGCAAAGGTATCGGCAGTGTTCCGGTAGCGGCGGCCACGGCGGGTGCAGTTCACGCGGCTACTTTGGCAGTTTGGGGGCGTGGTTTGGCAGGTGGCGCGGGGCGGCGGGGTGGAAATAGAGGCGGGAGCGTTGTAGAAGCGTACCAAACCTTCTCACCCATGCAAACAACATCCCTGTTTCCGTTTCGCCGGCCGCTGCTGGCTTTGGCAGCCGCGCTGCCGCTGCTTTTTAGTACCTCTTGTAAGGACGACGACGACCCCGTGACCCCACCTGCCAGCTCCGGCACCATCGTGCAGGTGGCCTCCGGCAATCCCGATTTTAGCACGCTGGTGGCGGCCGTGACCAAAACGGACTTAGCTACCACGCTCTCGGGCGCTGGGCCGTTCACGGTGTTTGCGCCCACCAACGCGGCGTTTGCGGCGTTGCCAGCCCCCTTCAACACCGCCGCCAGCATCACGGCCATCACCGACGCGGGTCAGATTGCGGCGCTGCGAAACATCATCCTCTACCACGCCGTGGCCGGCACCAAAAAAGCCGCCGACCTGGCCACCGGGCCGCTCACGGCCCTCAACACCACGGCCACCACCACCAACACGCTCAACCTGGTCAAAACGGGCAACGCCATCGTCATCAACGGCAACACCAACGTCGTGACGGCCGACGTAGCCGCCAGCAACGGCGTGATTCACGCCATTGATAAGGTCCTGCTGCCGGCCGCCAACGGCCCCGGTACCATCGCCGCCATTGCCGTCGGCAACCCCGACTTGTCCATTCTGGTGGCCGCCGCCACCAAGGCTGGCCTTGTGCCGGCGCTCTCCGGGGCCGGGCCGCTGACGGTATTCGCGCCCACCAACGCGGCCTTCGCGCAGCTGCCCGCGCCGTTTAACACGGCGGCCAGCATCACGGCCATCAGCAGCGCCGCCGACATTGCCACCCTCACCGGCATCCTGCAATACCATGTGCTGGGCAGCCGCAAAGCCGCCGCTGATTTTGCCACCGGGGCCAGCTCCCAGGTCACGATTCGCCCGGCCTCAGCCACTGGCGTCAACGACAACACGGTGTACATCAGCAAAAGCAGCGCCGGGGTGTTCCTCAACGGCAGCACCCAGGTAACGACCGCCGACGTACCGGCTTCCAACGGCATCGTCCACGTCATTAATAAAGTGCTGATGCCGCCCATGGGCACGGTGGTGGCCGCTGCCGTGGCCACGCCCAACCTGTCTATTCTGGTGCAGGCCCTGCAACGGCCGGCCGCCGCTGCGCTGCTGGCCGCCGCCAACAACCCCGCCAGCAACCTGACGGTGTTTGCGCCCACCAACGCCGCCTTCACGGCCCTGCTCGCGGCCCTCAACCTGCCCAATCTGGCCGCCGTGCCCGATGCCACGCTCGTGGCGGTGTTGCAGGCGCACATCGTGAGCGGTACCCGCGCCTTCTCCTCCGACCTCACCAATAACCAGGTCGTGACCACGCTCAACGGGCCCGTTACCCTTGGGGTGAGCGGCACCGGCGTAACCGTGCGCGGCCCCGGCAACGGCACCACCCCCGCCAACGTGACCACCGCCAACGTGCTCACCAACAACGGAGTCGTCCACGTAATCGACCGGGTGCTGCTGCCGTAGCGGGCGGGGGCTGGCCCGGCGCTCCGCTTCGTTTCACCGGAGTGGGGCGGAGCGCCGGGCCAGTTGCCAAACCCCTATCTTCCCCCGGCCATTGCCTCACTCCTGACTCCGCGCCCGTGTTTTCGACCCGCTACCGCCTGGCTTACGCGCTTGTTTTGGCCGGCTACACCTGGACCAACGTGCTGTTTATGGAGGCCGTGGTGCACTACGGGCTGCCCGTGGCCCCGGCCAACCTGCTGCTGCTGGTGGGCGCAATGGTGCTGCTGCTGTGGGAAGGCAACCGGCTGGTAGAGAAAATAGTACCGGGGCTAATGCGCTGGTTGCCGGCGGGCCTGCACCCGTTGGTGCCGGCGTTTGTGCTGAGCCTGCCGGTGGCGGCGCTGGCCGCCGCCGGCCCGGCCTGGGTGTTCAACGCGGGGTGGCTGCATTTGGCCCCGGCGCGGTTTGCACTGGGGCTCAAGCTGTTTCTGGTGCTCGCATTCCGCATCAACTTGTTTCTGAACACGGTAAACGCGGTGGTGTACGTGTTGCGCGCGCTGCGCAAGGCGCAGGTGGAGGCCGCCCAGCTGAAGCAGGTGGGGGCGCAGGCCCGCCTCCAGTCGCTGAAGGAGCAGGTGAACCCGCACTTCCTGTTCAACAACCTGAACGTGCTCTCGTCATTGGTTTACCAGGACGCCGACCAAGCCGCCGAATTCATTCAGCAGCTGGCGCGGGTGTACCGCTACGTGCTGCAGCAGCAGGAAAAAGACGTGGTGGAGCTGGGCACCGAACTCGATTTTCTGGCCTCCTACCTCTTTGTGCTGCGCACCCGGTTTCGGGGCAGCCTGCTGGTGCGGGTGGAGGTGCCCGAGGCCCTGCGCCAGCACTACACCGTGCCCGTGGCCCTGCAAATGCTGCTCGAAAATGCCCTGAAGCACAACGTCAGCTCGCAGCTGCGGCCGCTGCACATCGAGGTGTTTGCCGAGGAGGAGGGCGGTTGGCTGGTGGTGCGCAACAACCGCCAGCCCCGCCTCGTGCCCGAGCCGTCGCTGCAAGTGGGCCTGCGCAACATCGTGGCCCGCTACGGCTTCGTGTCGGAGCGCGCCGTGCAGGTGCTGGCCGACGACACCAGCTTCACCGTGAAGCTGCCGCTGCTGGACGTGGGGTAACGGCCGCCGGCTGGCAACAAAACGTATTAATAGCGCTTATTGAATTAATATTGCCACGAAGTGTAATGCAAAAATCGGCTGGTCGGCGTAGCCAAGGGTCGCGTCTCTACACCATTTTCGCAAATCACTGCGTGTCAGGTATAATATTGCCCGGCGGCGGCGATAGTCGCTGATTACCAACGCAGATGCCATCTTTCCCACACGCGCCATGAATGTCCTCATCATCGAAGACGAAGCACCGGCCGCCGAAGGACTCCGGGACCTGCTGCGCCGCTGCGACCCCGGCCTGCGCGTGGTGGCCCGGCTCGACTCGGTGGAGGAAACCGTGCGCTGGCTGCGGCAGCACCCCGCGCCCGAGCTGGTGCTGCTCGACGTGCAGCTGGCCGATGGGCTGTGCTTCGAGATTTTCCCGCAGGTGCCCATCGCCTGTCCCATCATTTTCACCACGGCCTACGACGACTACGCCCTGCAAGCGTTTCAAGTGTTGAGCATCGACTACTTGCTCAAGCCCATCGGCCTGCCCGATTTGCAGCGCGCCCTGCACAAGCTGCGCCAGCTGGGCGGCCCCCCCGCCGGCGACCCCGCCCCGCCCGACCTTACCCAGCTCGCCGGCCTGTTCGAGCAGCTGCGCACGCGCTACAAGTCGCGCTTCCTGGTGCGCTGGAACGGCCGGATGCAGTTCCGCGCCGCCGACGAAGTAGCGTACTTCTGCGCCGAGGGCCACGCCGTGTGCCTGGTGAGCACCGATGGCCGCCGCTGCCCCGTCGACTACACCCTCGAAGACCTGGAGGAGCTGCTCGACCCGCACCTGTTCTTCCGGCTCAGCCGCCAGTTCACGGTGCGCCTCACCGCCGTGCGCGACATCCGGCCCTACCCCGGCAGCCGCCTGCGGGTGCTGCTCGACCCGCCCGCCCCCGCCTCCGACGTGGTGGTGAGCCGCGAGCGGGTAGCCGCCTTCAAAGCCTGGCTCGACCAATAACTCCGATTCCTCGCCCCATGCCCATGCCCCGGTTTCTGCTGTCGTGCCTGCCGCTCTTGTTTCTGCTGCCGTGCGCGGCCCCGCCGCCCGCCGCCGCCCAAACGGCCACCGAAGACGTGCTGTACCTGCGCAATGGCAGCGTGCTGCACGGCCAGCGCCTGCCCCCGCGCCCCGCCGCTCCCAATGTGGTCCGCCTGCAATTGCCCACCCGCGACGTGCTGGCTTTTCCGGGGGCCGAAATCGACTCCATGCGCCGGCAGCCGCTGCCCCCGTCCGGCCCCGCCGAGCGCCGCCGGGGCTTCGGGCACTACACCGAGCTGGGCGCGCTGGCCGCCCGCAACACCAACAGTTCGGTCAACACCTCGGCCTTTTCTTTTCAAACCGTGAACGGCTACCGGTTCCGGCCGGCGGTGTTTGTCGGGGCCGGGATTGGGGTCGATTTGTACGCCACGCAGAGCATCTTGCCAGTCTTTGGCAGCCTGCGGGGCGAACTGCTCGCCCGGGGTCCGCTGCGCCCCTTTTATTTCGTGGACGGCGGCTATGGGTTTAACCTCACCGGCCGCGATGAAGCCGTGGCCGGCCCGGTCGCCTACGCCGGTGGGGCGCTGTGGGCCGCCGGCGTAGGCCTGAAAGTGCTGTTCAACAACCAAACCGGCTTCCTGGTGAGCGTGGGCTACCGGGTGCAGCAAACGGCCCTCACCCGCGCCGGCGAGGCCCGGCAGGACATCGAGTTTCAGCGCTTGGCCCTGCGGGCGGGCTTTGCGTTTTAGGGTGTTGGAGGCGGCAAGCAGTTAGAAGGTGTCAGCTAACGCTTAACTGTGTAAGTGCTTGTTCCAAACAAAACACTCAATGCAAGCCGCGTAAGTGCTTGTCATTGAACAAAAAAGCTAACGGCTATCAGCTTAAAGCTAATGGCTCGGCATTTACAGCGCTTTTACCGCCAGAATTTCCCAATCACCCGCTGCATTTCGGCGTGGATGTGGCCGTTGCTGGCCACCACTTCGCGGCCAAACAGGGGGTCGCCGTCCTTCAAAAACTGCGTGACGTGCCCGCCGGCCTCGCGCACCAGCAAGATGCCCGCCGCCACATCGTAGGAATTGATGTTGAATTCAAAATAGGCCTCGCAGCGCCCCGCTGCCACGTAGGCCAGGTCCACCGCCGCCGAGCCGAGGCGGCGCACGCCGTGGGTTTGGCTGAAAAACGCGCCCATGATTTGCAGAAACAGGTCCAGCTTGCCAAAATCCTTGTAGGGAAAGCCGGTGGCGATGAGGGAGTCGTGGAGGGCCGCGATGTCGGTGACGTGGATGGGCTGGTCGTTGCAGAACGCGCCGCCGCCGCGCACGGCCCGGAAGCTTTCGTCGCGGTTCACCTCGTGCACCACGCCCACGACCAGCTCTTTGTGGTGCAGCAGCGCCACGCTGATGGCGTACACCGGCAGGCCGTGCACGAAGTTGGTGGTGCCGTCGAGCGGGTCGATTATCCAGGTAAATTCCCCGGCGTGGGTGTCGGGGCCGGCCGTGCCTTCCTCCGTGATGAAGCCGGCTGCGGGCAGCAGCTGGCGCAGGCCGGCCACCAGCTGGCGCTCGGTTTCCTGGTCCACGTAGCTCACCAGGTCGTGCAGGCCTTTTTGCTCAACCCGGCTCCGGTCGAAGGTGGCGGCCTCCTGGCGGATGAACCCGGCCGTGGTGCGGCAGAGCGCGGCGAGGTCGTGGGAGAGTTGGGTGAAATCGGGGAGCATAGAGTTGGGAGTTGAGCGGTCAAACTCCCCTCCTTTTTTCAAGGAGGGGATGTTCGAGCCAACGGCTCGAACGGGGGTGGTGAAGTTGTTGAACGATGGGCGAATGATGTCAGGCGTAAATCGTTCGCCCATCGTTCAACGGCTTCACCACCCCAATTTTTGCTGCGCAAAAATGTCCCCTCCTTAAAAAAGGAGGGGAGTTGGTCGTTCAGCGTTTCTGCCAGCCCCGCACGATTGCCACCAGCAGCACCAGCACCGCCAGCAGCTGCGCGCCGCGTCCAATCAGCTCGCCGAAGCGCACGTAGAAGGTGGCTTCGTCGTTGAGGTGCACGGTGGCGCGGCTGGCCGTTTGTATCCAGGCGGGCTCACGCCGGGTGATTTCGCCCCGCTGGTTGATGAAGCCGGTGAAGCCGGTGTTGGCGGAACGGGCCAGGTCGCGGCGCGTTTCGATGCAGCGCAGCTGGCCGTAGCTCAGCAGCTGCCGGTAGCCGGGCGAGTCGTGCCACCAGGCATCGTTGGTGACCAGGCCCAGCAGGGTCGCGCCGTTGGGCGGGTATTCGGCAATGAAGTCGCCGTAAATAGATTCGTAGCAGATGACCGGGGCCACGCGCAGGGCCGGGGCGTTGGCGGGGGCGGCAAAAACGGTGCGCTCGGTCTGGCTGCCGTAGGAACCCACGAAGCCGCCCAAATCAATGTTTTTGAGCACGCTGCTGAGGATGGGCGGGATTTTTTCGGTGCCCGGCACCAGCCGCGACTTGTGGTAGATGGCCAGCGGCGCGCCGGCGCTGGCGAAGTACCCGGCGGCGTTATTAAAGTCGTAGTAGCCCAGGTCGTCGCGGTAGCGGGCGGTTTCGCTGGCGGCCTCCTTATTTGGGTAGGAGTTGATGGTGGTGATGCCCGTGAGCAGCGCCACGCCGGGGTGCTGCCGCAGCCACTCGCGGATGCGGCGAATCTGGGCGTTACTTTCAATCGTGCTTTCCCACATGGCGTCTTCCAGCGCCGTTTCGGGCCAGAGCACGAGGCGGGTCTGGGGCGTGAGGTGCTGCTCGGAGAGCGTGAGCAGGCGCGTGAGCTGCTCATCGTAGGGAATGAACCTGGGGCCGCCTTCAAACTTCTCCACGTAGGGGTCGAGGTTGGGCTGCACCACCACGACTTCCGCCGTCGGGCCTTTTTCCTGGTAGCCGGCCCCAATGAGGTAGGAGAGGCCAACGGGCAGCAGGATGGCCAGGAGGGGAACTGAGAGGAGAATTAAAAATTGAGAATTAAAAATTAAAAATGACCCTAAAGGTGTGGTGTCGCGCCTAGAGGTGGCAGTGACTGGCACAAAATCTTTTTTAATTTTTAATTCATAATTTTTAATTAAAATATTGAAAAACAACAGATTCACCCCCCAAACCCACACCGAGCCGCCCAGAAAACCCGTGTACTCGTACCACTGCACCCACTGCGGCGCGGCCGCGAAGCCGTTGCCCAGCGTGAGCCAGGGCCAGGTGATGTCCCAATGCAGGTGCAGCTGCTCAAAGGCAATCCAGTAAATGGGCAGCGAGAGGTAGCCGATGCGGTGGCCCAGGCGCTTTTTGGTCTGCCGGAAGGCCATCAGCGGCAGGCACATCAGGGCCGCGTTTAGGGTCACGGCGGCGATGCCGGCCAGGCTGGCGTAGCTCACCCACCAGGTGGTGAGGGCGTTCCAGAGCACCAGGAAGAAGTAGGTGGTGGCGAAAACCTGGCGCTTGCGGGCCCCGGCCAGGGTGAGCTGCCGCTCCAGCAGCAGGTAGGGCACCCAGCCGATGAACAGCAGCGGCACCAGCCAGGCCGTGGGCCACGGGGCCCAGCCGCCGCTCAGCAGCAGGGCACCCAGCACGGCCAGCAGGGGCGGGCCAAGCCAAGGGCTAGTCGTCGAGGTCGTCATCGGCATCGGCATCGGCAGCGTCGGCGCGACGGTAGCGGTCTTCGCGGGCGGGGCGGGGCTCGCGGGCGGGCGGGGTGGGGTTTCCTTCGACAACAATGACAAGTTCTCCTTTAATAGTGGGGCGGGCCGCGAAGTCAGCCTCCAGGCTGGCCAGCGTGCCGTTCACGGTTTCTTCAAATAATTTGGTCAGCTCGCGGCTCACCGACGCCGGGCGCGACGGCCCCAGCACTTCGGCCAGCTGCCCCAGGGTTTTCACAATGCGGTGCGGCGACTCGTAGAAAATCATGGTCCGGGTTTCCGAAGCCAGCTGTTGCAGGCGCGTTTGCCGGCCCTTCTTCACCGGCAAAAAGCCTTCAAACGTGAACCGTTCAGCCCCGAAGCCGGATTTCAGCAAGGCCGGCACGAAGGCCGTGGCCCCGGGCAGGCACTCCACGCCCAGGCCCCGCGCCAGGCACTCGCGCACCAACAAAAACCCGGGGTCGGAGATTCCCGGCGTGCCGGCGTCCGAAATCAGGGCCATGGTTTCGCCGGCGGCCAGGCGCTCCAGCAGGCGGGGCACTTGCTGGTGCTCGTTGTGCAGGTGGTAGGAGAGGAGTGGCTTTTTCAGGCCCAGGTGCTGCATGAGGCGGCCGCTGGTGCGGGTGTCCTCGCAGAGCACGGTGCCCACCTCGCCCAGCAGGCGAATGGCCCGCAGGGTAATATCTTCCAGATTGCCAATGGGCGTGGGCACGAGGTAAAGGACCGTGTTGGGCATGGGGCAAAGGTAGACGCTGCGCTTAATGAGGAATGAAGAATGAGAGAACGGTCATGCTGAGCGGAGCCGAAGCATCTTGCTCGCATCGTTGAACGATTGAGTTACTGCCACACGCGAGATGCCTCGGCTGCGCTCGGCATGACGGGCTTTCATTCCTCATTCCTCATTAAGCGCAGCGTAGCGTTCCGCCACCGCATCAATGGCCGCCGCCAGCCGATGGTCGCGCTTGGTCACGGCATCGCCCGCGTCGTGGGTACGGAGGCGGAAGTCGACCGCGCCGTACTCGTTGCTGAACCAGGGGTGATGGTCGAGGCGCTCGGCCTCGGCGGCTACTTCGGTGAGGAAGGCGAAGGCCGTTTTGAAATCCGCGAAGCGGAAGCTGCGGCACAGGCTGTTGTTGGTTTCAGTCCACATGGGAGGGTATGGGGCAGGAGGGTAGGAGGGTAGGAGGGCATGGGGGTAGGAGGGTAGGAGGGCAGAGAAAGCACAACCCAAAGGCGTGAACTAAAGTACACCTTTTTCCAGCCTTGCTCAGTTAGCCTTTCCTACCCTCGCACCCCCTTACCCTCATACCCTAGAAAAATGGCCATCGACCCCAACAACCGCCCCATTCGCGTCATCAATGACGACACCACCAACGAGGAGATGGAGGCTGGCCACCACATTCCCAACGCCGACCCGCCCAAAAACGAGGCGGCCCGCGGGGGCTTTGGCAACCGCGACGGCAAGGAAGGCTTCGGCTCCGACACGTCGGGCGGCGAAACGGCCGTGGGCGTGAACGAAAACGCCGACGACATGGCCCCGCCCCGCGACAACATGCGCTCACAGGACGAAGGCCGCCCCGACCGCCCCAACCAGGACTTGCCGGCCCTCGACGACGACATTGATGCCATCGTGCCCAGTGGCCGGCCCGTCGATGAGCTCGACGCCCACGACATGCGCCCCGGCGTGGACGAGATGCTGAACCCCAACTCCCGCGTGGGCATGGGCCAGATGGAGCCCAAACCCATTAAGCCCATCACCGGTACCGATACCAACGCCGAGCTCAACGACCCGAACGCCGCCGATACGGCCATCGACCAGTAGCGGACTTGTTGGTCAAGTGAAGACGTCATGCTGAGCGCAGCCGAAGCATCTCTACCGCGCGAGTAATCCAATCGAAAGAGGGTTACTATTGCGGGAGAGATGTTTCGGCTCTGTTCAGCATGACGTTCTTTTTGCTCAGGCTACCAATACCAATTTCCTCGTTCTCGTGAGCCGCTACGCTACCACCGACCTGCACGGCTGCCTGCACACCTTCCGACACCTCGTGGAGGAAAAGCTGCGCCTCACCAAGCGGGATGAGCTGTACCTGCTGGGCGACTACGTGAACAAAGGCCCCGACAGCCGCGGTGTGCTCGACTACCTCATGCAGCTGCAAGCCGCTGGCTACCAAGTGCAGTGCCTGCGCGGCAACCACGACCAGGCCCTGCTCGATGCCGCCCGGCACCGCTGGCGCTGGGACTGGCTGGGCCCCCGCGGCCGGCTGCCTACCCTGCGCAGCTTCGGCGTGGCACGCCTCTCCGACGTGCCGCCGCCCTACCTGGAATGGCTGGCCGCCCTGCCCTACGAAATCGAGCTGCCCGACTTCGTGCTCGTGCACGCGGGCTACGATTTTGCCCAGCCGGCCGCCGCCATGCGGCAGGACTACGCCACCATGCTCAACACCAAAAGCTTCGTGTACGACCCCGGCCGGCTGGGCGGCAAGCGCCTGCTGCACGGCCACGTGCCCACGCCCACGGCCCAAGTGCGCCGCCGCGCCGCCACCCACCCCGGCGCGCTGGGCCTCGACACTGGCTGCGTGTACCGCCACAACCCCGAACTGGGCCACCTCACCGCCCTCAACCTCGACACCTGGAAGCTGACCGAAGTGCTCAACCGCGAGCCCGCCTACACCATCGGCAAGCGCTGAGTAGCGGCAGCCCCAGCAGCCCCTGTTGATATTTGTCTCTGCCAGCCACCGAAAATTATCCCCCTAAACCAACCACCAAGGCACGCTGAGTGCCTTTTTTATTTGGCATCCAGCACACCCGCCGCCACGGCCCGCTGGGCCGCGGCTTGGTAAGGATTCAGCGAATCGGCGGCTACGGCGCGCAGCTCGGCCAGGGCCGGGGCCAGCTCCTGGGCCTGCCAGTAGGCCATGCCGAGGTGGTAGCGGGCGCGGCGGGCCAGTTCGCCCGGGCCGCGGCCTTCGCCCACGCGGCGCAGGTAGAGCTGGGCGGCGTTGCCCTGGCCTTCGCGCAGCAGAATCAGGCCGCGCAGGTAGAGCAGGGTGTCGGCCCCGACTTTGGCCGGGCTCACGCGGCCCAGCGAGTGCAGGGCGGCGGGGTAGTGGCCGGCCTGGTACTGGTCGAGGGCTTCGCTGAGCAGGGGGCGGCTGTGCAGCAGGCCGGTGGTTACGGCGGGGCCGGGGTCGGGCTGGTAGTAGGCTTCCCAGTTGCGGGCGGGCCGGGCGGGGCTGGGGCGGCTGAAGTACCACGCGGCCACGCCGGCGGCCAGCAGCAGCACGGCCCCTAAGGTACCCCACACGGCGGCGCGGCGCTGGCGGCGCAGCAGCATGCTTTGGGCGCGGGCCAGGGCGGTGCCGCGCTGGTTCATGCGCTCATCCAGGGCTTGCAGGCGCTGGCGGAGGGTGTCGTGCCCGGCGGCCCAGCGCAGGTCGGCGGTCAGCTGCTCGTAGGCGGCGTGGGCATCGGCCAGGGCCTCGTCCTGCTCCAGGCGCAGCTCGAAGGCTTCCTGCTCGGCCGGGGCCAGCTGGCCATCGGCGAAGCGTTCCAGCTCGTCGAAGTAGGGGCGCAGGTCGGGCGGGGTAGGCGTCAGCGGGCTCATTTCAGCAGCTCGTAGAGTTTTTGCAGGCAGGCGCTTTTCTGGCGGCGGGCCACGGTGGCGTTGGGAAACCCCATTTTACCGCCCATCTTCTCAAAGTCGTAGCCGCGAAAGTAAAAGTAGGTCAGCACCTGCTGGCAATCGGTGCCGAGCTGGCTGAACTGGGCCAGCAGGCGCTGGCGGCGGCTGGCTTCGGCCACCGGCAGGGGCTGGTGGGCGGGTACGTGGGCGGCCAGCCGCAGCTGGGCCATGCCGTAGACGTAGGCGCGCAGATTGGCGGGCATGAGCGTGATGCGGCCATCGGCCACTTGGTCGTAGAAATCGAGCAGGGTGTCCTGGAGCAGCTCGTGCGCCTGGGGGGCGGCCAGCCGGTGCTTGCGCTGCGCCCAGCGGGCAAACAAATGCCGGGTGCGCTGGTAAAAGTCAATCAGAAATTTCTGATTGCCGACGCGGAGCTGGGTAAGGGTTTCGGCGAGGGGCGCAGACATGAGAGAGAGCAAAGGCCCTGGCAAGTAACGACGGAAACTCTTATTCAGTGAACAGTTATCAGTGAACAGTGAACAATGAGCAATAAGCAATTGGTCGGACGTGCCCATGATGGGAGCCATAAAAAGGGCACTCGGATAGTTAGATAAGCCCTTGAAGCCACAATAGTCTCTGCCAGAATAGCAACGCGGTGGTCGTTTTTCCCAAAACCCTGCTGATGACAGCTATTTCCCGACACCCGTACACTGTTCACTGCTCACTGATAATTGTTCACTGTTCACTGATACTTACCTTTACGCGCATGCAAACAGTCGCCCCCGCTCGCCTTCTTGATACCGCCGTTTTCGACCTCATCGCGCAGGAGAAAACCCGCCAAACCCACGGCCTCGAACTCATTGCCTCCGAAAACTACGCTTCGGAGCAGGTGATGGCCGCCCAGGGCTCCGTGCTCACCAACAAGTACGCCGAGGGCCTGCCCGGCAAGCGCTACTACGGCGGCTGCGAAATAGTAGACCAGGTGGAGCAACTGGCCATCGACCGCGTGAAGGAGCTGTTTGGCGTGCAGTGGGCCAACGTGCAGCCCCACTCCGGGGCCCAGGCCAACGCCGCCGTATTTCTGGCCTGCCTCAATCCCGGCGACAAAATCCTGGGCTTCGACCTAAGCCACGGCGGCCACCTCACCCACGGCTCGCCCGTCAACTTCTCGGGCAAGCTTTACCAGCCCAGCTTTTATGGCGTGGAGCGCGAAACCGGACTCATCGACTGGAGCAAAATCAAAGACATTGCCCGCCGTGAGCGGCCCAAAATGATTATCTGCGGGGCTTCGGCCTACTCCCGCGACTGGAACTACGCCGCCTTGCGCGAAGCCGCCGACGAGGTGGGCGCGCTGCTGCTGGCCGACATCTCGCACCCCTCGGGCCTCATCGCCACGGGTTTGCTGAACTCGCCGTTCGACCACTGCCACATCGTGACCACCACGACCCACAAAACCCTGCGCGGCCCCCGCGGCGGCCTCATCATGCTGGGCAAAGATTTCGACAACCCCTTCGGCCTGAAAACCCCGAAGGGCGAAATCCGGCCCATGTCGGCGCTGCTCGACTCGGGCGTGTTTCCCGGCACCCAGGGCGGGCCGCTGGAGCACGTCATCGCGGCCAAAGCCGTGGCTTTTGGCGAGGCCCTGACCGACGACTTCAGAACCTACACCCAGCAAGTGGCGCGCAACGCGCAGGCGCTGGCCAGCGCCTTCGTAGGCCTGGGCTACGACATTATTTCGGGCGGTACCGACAACCACCTCATGCTGATTGACCTGCGCTCGAAGGGCCTCAGCGGCAAGCTGGCCGAAAACACGCTGGTGCGCGCCGACATCACCATCAACAAAAACATGGTGCCCTTCGATGATAAGTCGCCCTTCGTCACCAGCGGCATCCGTATTGGCTCGGCGGCCGTAACTACCCGCGGCCTGGGCGAGTCCGACATGGCCCGCATCGTGGAGCTGATTGACGAAACGCTGATGCACCACGACAACGACACCCGCATCGGGCAAGTGCGCCAGCAGGTGAACGCCTGGCTGCAGGACTACCCGCTGTTTGCGTAGTTTTTACGTAGGAAGGCAGTTCACCTGATGAACAGGCGGTCATGCTGAGCTTGCCGAAGCATCGCCACTGCGCAAGTAACTATTTACTATCGCGATAGAGATGCTTCGGCAAGCTCAGCATGACGTTCTTCTAAGCTCCCTGCCTTCCACTCTAATACCCTGATTTTTCTCGTGCAACCCCAACCTCAACAACCAACCCCGTCGGCCGAACCGCACGAAATGTCCTTCATCGACCACCTGGAGGCGTTGCGTTGGCACATCATCCGGGCGGCTATTTCGGTGGTGGTGTTTGCGACCGGGGCATTTTTCGCCAAAGATTTCCTGTTCCATGACCTGATTCTGGGCCCCTCGCGGCCCGATTTCTGGACCTACCGCATGTTCTGCAAGTTCGGCGAGCTGGTGCATGCCCCGGATTTGTGCATCGATAAAATCGGCTTCGTAATTCAGAACCGGGAGATGAGCGGGCAGCTCACCATGCACATCAGCACGTCGTTTATCGTGGGCATTCTGCTGGCGTTCCCCTATTTATTCTGGGAAATCTGGCGCTTCGTGAAGCCCGGCCTTTATCCGCACGAGCGGCAGAACTCGCAGGGCGCGGTGTTTTTCGTGTCGGTGCTGTTCATCTTGGGCCTGCTGTTCGGCTACTACATCGCCGCCCCGCTGAGCATCAACTTCCTGGCCGGCTACGTGGTCGATGCCAGCATCGAAAACCAGATTGACATGCAGAGCTACCTGAGCACGCTCACGACCATGAGCGTGTCGTGCGCTCTCGTTTTCGAGCTGCCCATGATTGTGTTCTTTCTGGCCAAGGCCGGCATCGTGTCGCCCGAAATCATGCAGATGTACCGCAAGCACGCCATTGTGGTCATCCTCATCATCGCGGCCGTAATCACCCCGCCCGATATTTCGGCCCAGATTATCGTGACCAGTCCCATTCTGCTCCTCTACGAGCTCAGCATTCACATTGCCCGCGTGGTGCGGCGCGGCGACGCCGCCCGCCTCAACGCCAAGCTGGCCCGCCAAGCCGAGCGCGACGCCGTGCAGGGCTAACGAGTGGAACACCCCGAAAGGGCGTAATGACCGACCTGGTCGTTACGCCCTTTTTGTATAGTCCATGGCTTGGCCGGACGGCCTCGGTCGCCTAGCCCAGCCGGATTTCGGGGCACTACGTAAAAGGCAAGCAGGGGCGGAAAATTGTATTTGCTTGCCCGAAAACAGATTTTGCAGCGAATCGGTGTCGGCTACAATTGGCCAAAACGGCCTGTTGAGCGGCCTTTGATGAACGAAATACGGGGGGGCTTACGGTTAAGCTTGGTGCGAAATAGCATTAAAGCGTGAAGGTTTGGCGCGCCGTGCTATCTTTGACAAGTACTACGTAGTCACCTTATGATGCGGCCCGGACTTTTATTGGTATGGCTGATGGCTTTCGGGCTGCTGCTGCCCCATACGGGTTGGGCCAGGACAAAACAGTCGGGCCTGGCGAGTACCGAAGCCCTGCGTCAGCAGCTGGCCACCCGCCTGCCCGACACCACCCGGCTGCGCCTGCTTAACGCCCTGTGCTACGTGCTGCACGACGAACAGCCCGCCCGGGCGTTGCCCTACGGCGAAGCCGCCGTGGCCCTGGCCCGGGCACTGCCCGCCGCCGACCAAGGCCCCCACTTGCTGCAAAGCCTGCTGCTGCTGGCCAGCTGTTACGCCAACTTGTCCAACGGCCCCGAGGCACTCACGCTGCTTTCCGAAGGGCAGGCGCTGGCCCGGGAGCTGCATAATTCGGATGCCTTGGCCCGCACCTACACAGCCCAGGGCAGCATTTACCACGAGCGGGGCGACTCCACTACGGCTTGGCGGCACTACCGCCGCGCCTTGCAGCTCGCCTCGCTGGCCCGCGTGGAGCCCCGTACCCGCATGAAGCTCCTGGGCAACGTAGGCAATCTGTTTTTTTTCCGGGCGCAGTACCCGCAGGCGTTGCATTACGATTCGCTGGCCCTGGGCCTGGCCCGGCGCGAAGGCGACTCCACGGCCCAGTCCACCTACCTCTCCAGCCTGGCTACCTACCAAATGCGCGTGGGCAACCTGCCCCGCGTGAAGCGGCTGCTGACCCAGGCGCTGGCCATTAGCCGCCGACAGCACAGCCTGCGCAACCAGGCGAATCAGCTTGTGATGTTTGCGATGTACTACATCCAGGTTGATGAACCAGACCGGGCCGATGCCGCCGTGCGGGAGGCCCTGCGCGTGGCCCGCCAAAGCGACTACCTGGAGCGGGCGCTCGATGCCTACAGCATTCTGGCATCCGAAGCCGCCGAAAACAAGAACTACCACCAAGCCTACGAGTGGAGCCAGCGCTACGTGGAACTGAACGACACGCTCAATAGCCGCCAGACCCTGCAAACGCTGGCCGCCGCTCAGGTAAGCTACGAAACGCAGGAGCGCGCCCGCCGCCTGCGCCAGCTCACCGAGCAGCAGCAGACCCAGCGGTGGTACAACCGGGTGCTGGGCGGCACCGTGGCGGTGCTGGCCCTGGGCCTGCTGTTCTCGGCCTACCTGTACCGCAACCTGCGCCGAAGCCGCTCCGCCCTGGCGGCCAACAACCAAGCCCTCAAGCAAGTATCGGCCGAGCTGCGGAGCGTGGCCGTGTCCAAAGACAAGCTTTACGCCATTGTGGCACACGACCTGCGCGGCCCGGTCACGGCCTTTTCAGGCGTCACCAGCCTGATTGATACCTACATCGCTCAGAACGACCAGGCCGGCCTGGCCCGCCTGCCAGCCACGGTGCGCCAAGCCGCCGATAGCCTCAACCACTTGCTCGACAACGTGTTGAACTGGGCCGTGAGCCAGACCGGCGAGCTGGAGTGCCGCCCCGCGCCGCTGCTGGTATCGGAGCTTTTCGCCGAGTGCCAGGCCTTGTACCAGACTACGGCGGCGGCCAGCTGGCAACACATCACTATGGCCTCGCCACCCGGCCTGCGCCTGCTGGCCGACCGCAACATGGCCCGTACGGTTCTGCGTAACCTAGTGGGCAACGCCTTGAAATTCATGCCCGCGGGCGGCCACGTTCACCTCGAAGCTGCCCCCGACCCCGACGACTCCAACATGGTGCTGCTCAGCTGCACCGATACGGGCCCCGGCATGAGTGCTGCCACCGTGGTGTCCCTCATGAGCGGCCCGGCCCTGCCCGAAGCCACCGCCACTCCCCGCGCCACCGGCCTGGGGCTGGGGCTGGCCTTGTCGCGGGCGTTTGTGCACCGCCACGGCGGCACGCTGGTCATCCAGAGCCGGCCCGGCGCGGGCACCAACGTGACGGTGAGCCTGCCGGCGGTAAAGTAGGCGTCTGTCATTGCGAGGACGAAGGCCGAAGCAATCCGTCCTGTTCTCAGCGACCAGCTTGGTTACGCGGCAAGCCCCGGCACTACGCGGTGCCGGGGAATTTTGTCAATGAAAAGTACTTGTCACCATGTAGGGCTAGTCGCGTACACAAGACGGATTGCCGCGCTGCGCTCGCAATGACAAACGGCTACCAAATGGCCACCCGGGTCGAATCGGGGCGGTAAAGCTTCTGGCCGGGCTTGATGCCGAAGGCCTGGTAGAAGGCGGGCACGTCGGCCATGGGGCCGTTCACGCGGTACTGGGCGGGCGAGTGCACATCGGTGAGCAGCTGCGAGGCCAGGCTTTCGTCGCGCACGTGCATCTGCCAGCCCAGCGCGTAGCCCAGGAAGTAGCGCTGGGTGGGCGTGAGGCCGTTTATTTTCTTGCCTTCCTTATACTGCTTGGTTTTCTTGAAGGCATCGAGGCCGATGACGATGCCGCCGAGGTCGGCGATGTTTTCGCCGGCCGTGGCCTTGCCGTTGATGTGCAGCGAATCGAGCAGCGTATAGCCATTGAACTGCTTCACGATGCCGTTCACGCGTTCGTTGAAGCGTTTGCGGTCGTCTTTGCTCCACCACTCGTGCAGGTTGCCGTGGGCGTCGTACTGGCTGCCCTCGTCGTCGAAGCCGTGGGTGAGCTCGTGGCCGATGGTGCTGGCCCCGGCGTAGCCGTACACCAGGGCGTCGTCGGCGTCGGCATCGAGCAGGCCGGGGATGGCGAAGGCCGCGGCCGGCAGCACAATCTCGTTGTTCGAGCCGTTGTAGTAGGCGTTGTAGGTCTGCGGGGTCATGCCCCATTCGGTGCGGTCCACGGGCTTACCCAGCTTGTTGAGCTCGTACTGGTGCTGCCAGAGGTTGGCGCGCATCACGTTTTCGGCCAGCGAGCTGCGGTCAATTTTCAGGGCCGAATAATCTTTCCATTTGTCGGGGTAGCCCACTTTTGGGGTGATTTTGTGGAGCTTATCCAGGGCCACCACTTTGGTGGGCGCGCTCATCCAATCCACCTGCTGAATGTGCTGGGCGAAGGACGCCACCACGTTTTTCACGAGGGTGTCGTAGCGGGCCTTGGCCTCGGGCTTGAAGTATTCTTTCACGAACAGCTGGCCCAGGGCATCACCCAGGGCGTCTTCCTGCATGTCGAGCACGCGCTTCCAGCGGGGGCGGATGGCCGTGGCCCCGCGCAGCACCGTGGCGTAGAAGTGGAAGTTTTCGTCCACAAACTGGTGGCTGAGGGTGGGCGCGAAGGCCCGGGCCACCTGCCAGGTGAGGTAGGCTTTCCAGTCATCGAGCGGCGCGGTTTTGAGCAGCCGCCCGGCCGTCTGGTAAAACTCGGGCTGGCCCACGATGACAGTATCCACACTAGTGCCCCCCATCTGGCCGAGCCAGGTTTTCCAGTCGAGGCCCGGCGTGAGCTTGTCGAGCTGCGCGATGCTCATCTTGTGGTAGTTGGCGTAGGGGTCGCGCAGGGCTTCGAGCTTGCGCGAGGACTTGGCCAAGGTGGTTTCCAGGGCCATTACCCGGGTGGCGTTGGCCTGGGCGGTGGTGGCATCTTGGCCCAGCAGCTTAAAGGTGTTGGCGACGTGCTTCAGGTACTCGGCCCGGATATTTTTGGTGCGCGAGTCGGTGTTGAAGTAATAGTCGCGGTTGGGCAGGCCCAGGCCCGACTGGCGCAGGTAAAGCGCCATTTTGTCGCTGTTCTTGTCGTCCTGGCCCACGCGGGGGCCTATGAGGGCGCGCACGCCCAGGGGAATTTCGTGGGCGATGACGCCCGGCACCTCGGCCACGGTTTTCATGGCCGCGATGCGGTCCAGCTCCGGCCGGAGCGGGGCCGCGCCCAACTGGTCGGCCTTCACCGAATCGAGCCCGATGGCCCAGAAATCTCCGATTTTCTGCTGGTTGCTGCCAGCCACAGCATTGGCTTTGGCCGCTTCCATACTGGTTTCGCGCAGGCGGGCGTACACCTCGTCCTGCACCTTCTTGCCGATGCCCATATTGCTTTCCGAGGCCGGGATGGGGTTGTTCTTAATCCAGGTGCCGTTGGCGTAGGCGAAAAAGTCTTCGCCCGGGGCCACGGTGGTGTCCAGGGCGGCGTGCAGAATGTCGGGCTTTTCGCCAGATTCTGCGGTTTTGAGGGAGTTGGACGGGCAGCCGGTGAGGGCCGCCGCCAGTAGGGGCAGCAGGAGGAAGAAGGGTTTTTTCATGCGGAGAAGTGGCAAGGGCTTGTTAACTGGCTAGTAATTAAGAAGTGCAAAAAGACATCAGGTTAGACTGGGAACAGTGACAACTTTTACGAAGCAATGGCCGCTCATACAGTCGAAAATTTTGCTGGGCACCTTAAAAATACTTTGTTTGAGACAATTTCTGATGGTGTGTTTTAACAAAAAAAATTGCATATTTGATTTATGAAATATTACGTTCTGAGTGCCTGCCTGGTAGTTGCGCTAAGTGCGCCCAATTGCCAAAAAGTCAATGTCGAATTGAGAAGAGTCGCTTCCACAGAAACAAGATTCCCCAAAGATGACATTTGCGACGATAGCGCCAAGGCGTATGCGAAACGCAATTCGATACCATTACCGCAACCAATATCTCCTTCACTTTCACCGAAGGTTTATTCTTTCCCTAAAGGAATTGACTCTTTGAAAGAAGAGATACTCTACAAAACAAGTCAATTGAAGCCTGCGGAAATCACTTACTACGAAATCAGTATAGCATCAGGGAATGATGCCGCGAATGAAATTAAACTTAAGGAATTCATCAATGCACTGCCTCTTTCTCAATTTGGTATTGAAGTAATTCAGTCGCCAACGCGGGATGAATATCTAACCAACGGAAAGTACCCTTATCGAGCTGTTTTAAACACTAAAATACCCTTGCCGATTAATTTAGGAAGTGGTGAAAATAAAAAAAAGCGTGTTGAGCTAAAAGGTGATTTTGGCTTAATCATTAACCCACCTTACCCTCCATAAGGCAGCTTAATTAACGATATCACGAGTTGTTGATGAATAGCCATGTAGCATGCTCTTCGGTGTTAAGAGGCTGAGCAAAGTAGCACTGTGTCACCTATCGGACTGGAGCATGCACTCTTGCGTGATGCGTTACGTTTCGCGCTTTCGCTTATGAAATGCTGGCTTCTCTTGCTTTTCGTCCTCCTAAGGTCGTCGGGCTCCTCTAGCGCCCAAACACGAACGGTAGACAGCCTGCAAGCCGTGTTGCGGGCCCACACCCGTCCCGATACCACGCGCGTGCGCCGGCTGCAAGCCCTCAGCCAGGCGTTGTTCATGGATGATGCGGCCCGGTCGACCGCCGTGCTGGAACAGGCTTTGGGCCTGAGCCGCCAGCTCCTCGATTCGGTGGGCTTGGGCCAGGAGTTGCTGGGGCTGGGTACGCGCTACCGCCGCCGGGCCGAATACGGCCGCGCTCGGCAATACACGCAGGAAGCCCAGGCCCTGTTTGCCAGGCGACACGATATGGCGGGGCTGGCCAACACTTTTTTACAGTGGAGCCTGATTGAAAACGAGCAGGCTAACCCAGCGGCCGCGCTTCGGGCGGCATTGAAAGGCTTGCCTTACGCCGAAAAATCAGGTAAACTGATGATAGTTAATCGGACGCGGGTGGCCATCGGCGGCGTGTATCTACAGCTCGGTAATTATCAGGACGCGCTATCGGTGCTGTTGCCCGTTTTCCGCAATCCTGCCGCGTCGCGGGATGAGCACATGATAGCCTCGGCGCTGAATCTGGTGGGGAATTGCTACCAGAAGCTCAACGACCAGCCGCGGGCCCTGCACTACCTGCGCCGCTCCGTGAAACTGAACCGCAAAACGGGCGACGTATTGAACGCGCTCAGCGATGAAATCAACCTCTCGGAGCTATATGCTGGGCAGAGTAAGCTGACGCAGGCGCTATACTACGCCTCCTTGGCGCGGGCCGAAGCCAAAACCACCAAAGATGCCTACAACCTGCCCCCCGCCGAGCTAGCCGTGGCGCGGGTATACTTACTGCAAGGCCGCACTGACAGTGCCGTAGCCTTGGCAAAACACGCCTTCGCGCTAAGCCAGCAGTCGCGCAGCAACGAAAGCCTGCGCAACGGCAGCGATATTCTGGCCCAAGCCTACGCCAAGCGAGGTGACTTCGCTAGCGCCTACCGCTACCAGCGGCTGTGGGGGGCATATAAGGATTCAGTTTCGGGGATAGAAACCCAGCGCAAAACCAGTGCCCTGCGCTACGGCTACGAGCTCGACCGCAAACAGGACCAGATTGCGCTGCTCACCCAGCGGCAGCAGCTTCAGAAGCAGCAGGCCGGCCAGGAGCGCCAGAAAATGCACGGCTTGCTGGCCGGCCTGGCCGGCCTGCTGCTATTGGCGGCGCTGCTGGCCCGCAATATTTTTCTTAAGCAGCGGGCCAACCGCACCCTGAATGTGAAAAACGAGCAGATTGCCCACCAGCGCGACCGGCTCGACCAGACCCTTACCAGGTTGAAAGTAGCTCAGAGTCAGCTGGTGCAGAGCGAGAAAATGGTGGCCCTGGCCGCGCTCACGGCGGGTGTGGCCCACGAAATCCAGAATCCGCTCAACTTCGTCAACAACTTTTCGGAAGTGAGCCTGGAGATGCTTGCGGAGCTGGAAGATGAACGGCGGGAAATCCCGCGCGACCCCGCGCTGGAAGTTGCGCTGCTGAGCGACCTTAAACAGAACCTGCTCAAAATCAATCAGCACGGCAGCCGGGCCGCTGGCATTGTGCGGGGCATGCTGGAGCATGCCCACGCCGAATCTGGCCAGCGCCAGGCCGTGGACCTGAACGAACTGGTCCAGGAATACCTGCGCTTGGCCTATCACAGTCTGCATAACACGCACCGCGACTTCACCGTGGCGCGCATCCTCGACCTGGACCCCACTTTGGGCACGCTGCACGTAGTGCCCCAGGAATTGGGACGCGTGCTACTTAACTTGTTCACCAATGCTTTTTACGCCGTGCACCAGAAGGCCATGATGCTGGGGCCGGCCTACACGCCCTCGGTGCGGGTGCGCACCCAGCGCGTGAGTGGCGGCGTGGAGCTGTACGTGCGCGACAACGGTACCGGCATTGACCCGGTAGTGCTGGATAAGATTTTTGACCCTTTCTTCACCACCAAACCGCCCGGCGAAGGTACTGGTCTGGGCCTGTGGCTGAGCTACGACATCATCACCAACGGCTATGACGGTACGCTCACGGCGCGCTCCGAGGAAGGTGCGTTCACGGAGTTTGTGCTGACCATGCCGCAGGACCAAACGGTGCCCGTGGTCGCGGCGGCCGAAGCGGCTGCCACCGGACCTACGGAATAAACCGCGTGCTGAGAAAGCTGCTTGCCTGCCCGCCCATAATCTTGTTGAGCAGGTGCTTATTGGCCTCCATTATTTTGGTGGCGACTACCGTGCGGGTGCTGAAGGAGCACAGCATCTTAGGCACCGGGAGGGTGCGCTTGGTCACACGCATCATTGGGCCCTGGCTGCGGCCGTGGTTGAAGGCCATCACGGCGGCAGCCAGGGGTTTGAGGGCTTTGGCTTGGTAAGTGGACGGACAGGAGCCGATGACGCGGGGCGGGCGGCCGCCGTCGGGCTGGGGCCCGAACACGGGCGAGGTGGCCTCCTGGGTGGGGCCGGCCTACTCGCGCAGTTTGCCGCCGAGCAGTTGATTACGCTGGTGCAGGGGCCCGGCCAGCCGGGAGGTCGCGGGAATGCGTGGTTTCTGGTCGCGCTGGGAAGGAATCGACGGCACTACTCACATAGCCCCGGTGCTCCCGAAAAACCGTATAGTGCAGGCCGGACCTATTTTTGTCTCCTATGACCCTCCGTTTGCTGCTCTTGCTCAATTTCGCCGTCGCCGCCTACCTCACCGGCCTCATCTGGACGGTGCAGGTGGTGCACTCCCCCAGCTTCGGGTTGGTGCCGAAGTCGGCGTGGGCAGCCTTCCACGCCGCCCACACCCGCCGCATGAGCTACGTGGTG
>JBBQSQ010000003.1:0-58664 GCA_038213745.1 Cytophagales bacterium | reverse complement strand
AACGAACACGGCACGGCTACCGACTTCCCCATTCCGGCCTACCGGCTGTTCGACCTGGGCGGCTTCGGGCTGCTGAAGAAAGGTTTCGGCCCGGTGGAGCTCACCGGCGGCCTGCGCTACGACACCCGGCAGGTGCAATGGGACGACTTTTACGTGGCCCCCAACGCGGCCACGGGGTTCGACGGGGCGGCCGGGCCGGGCACGCCGGGGGCCAGCCGGCAGTTTACCCGCTTCGGGCACCGCTACCAGGGGTTTTCGGCCAGCCTGGGCGGCTCCTGGGCCCTGGGCGAGCGAGTGGTGCTGCGGGCCAACGTGGCCCGGGGCTACCGCGCGCCCAACATCCCCGAAATCGGTTCCAACGGCCTCGACCCCGGCGCGCACATCGTGTACCTCGGCAACCGCGATTTCCGGCCCGAGTTCAGCTGGCAGCAGGACGTGGGCGTGCTTTGGCACCAGCCCACGCTCGATGCCTCGGTGGAGGTGTTTCACAACTACGTGCAAAACTTCATCTACCAGGGCCGCTTGCTCGATGCGGTGGGCCAGCCGGTCGTCATCGTGCCCGGCAACACCACCTACCAGTTTCAGCAGGCCGCTGCCCGCCTCTACGGCCTGGAAGCCAGCCTGAACTGGCGGCCCGCCGCGCTGCCCTGGCTGGCGCTCAGCAACAGCCTGGCCTTCGTGAACGGCCAGAATGCCGACGCCGACCTGCTCGAACGCCAGGGCGCTGCCGCCCGCTACCTGCCCCTGATTCCGCCCCCGCGGGCCCGCTCCGAAATGCGCGCCACCCTGCCCGCCAAAGGCCGCCTCTCGGGCACCTATTTCCGGGCCTCGATAGATGGCAGTGCCCGCCAAACCCGCTTTTACGCCCTCGACACCACCGAAACCGCCACCGCCGGCTACGCCCTGCTGGGCCTGGGGGCCGGCACCACGTTCACCAGCCGCGCCGGGCAGCCGGCCGTGCAGCTCATTGTGCAGGTCGATAACGTGTTCGATACCGCCTACCAGGCCCACCTCAACCGCCTGAAATACTTCGAGTACTACGCCGCTGCGTCCGGTGGCCGAGCGGGCATCTACAACCCCGGCCGCAACGTGGCGGTGAAAGTGGTGGTACCGTTTTGAGCCGGCCGCGCCAAAACTGCGTATGCGGGCCACCATCATCAACCTTCGCACGCATGCTTCGTTCGGGCCCGATTTGCTCTTTACTCTTCCTGCTCTCGTGGTCGGCGGCCGCGCAAACGGGCGTCAAAAACGACACCATCGCCATCAACAAGGAGCAGTTCAACCTGTTCAACCCCACGCCGCGCAAGTACATGCGCCCCATGGTGCCCGACCGCCCTGGCATCACGGAAAGCCCGTATTCGGTCGATGCCGGCCATTTTCAGTACGAAACCGACGCCCTACGCCTGCTCACGCGCCGCGAGGGCACGGCCTATGGCCACGATTGGTACGTGAACCACGCGCTGGGCAAAATCGGGCTCAGCAACCGTACCGATTTCCAGGTCGGCGTCGATTCCTACACCGACACCCGCAGCTACGACGACGCCGACCCCGACCAGACGCAGGTTCACCGGGGCCTGGGCGACGTAAACATTCGCCTCAAGCACACCCTGGTGGGCGACGACAATAGCCGCTGGGCCCTGGGCCTGATTGGCTACGTAACCCTGCCCACCGGCGGCCCGCGCGGCGATGGGGCCGTGGAATACGGGGCCGTGCTGCCCGTGGTCTACCAGCTCACCAAGCCCTGGAGCATTGGCGGCCAAATCGCCACCCAAGTGTACTGGGACCGCGAAGCGCAAGAGCGCTACCTCCAGCTCACGCCCACCTTCACCACTGACTACCAGCTGACCAAACTCATTCAGGTCTTCGCCGAGCTGGTGGGCTACCGCGACGTGCGCCAGTCCTCCTGGCTGAGTTCCATCAACACCGGTGCCCAGCTCGATGTGAGCGACAACGTGCAGCTCGATTTCGGCACCCACCTGCCCATCACCAACTCTGTGGACCGCGAATATTTCATCGGAATGAGCTTCCGGCGGTGAGTTTATTAGTGGTCAATGATTAACGGTTAGTGGTTAATGGTTAACGAACTGCTCTTGCCTTTGTCCACTAACCGTTAATCATTAACCACTAACCATTATCAATCGTATCTTTGCCCCGTCAAGGTGCCAACCCTCCATTGCGGGGGCGCGGCTGAAAAGGGAATCCGGTTCAATGCCGGAGCTGTCCCCGCAACTGTACGCTTCACATCGGGGCGGGCCACAATGCCACTGTTTGCTGATTGAGCTTCAATCAAAAAATGGGAAGGCGGCCCGCTCGGCGGAGCAAGCCAGGAGACCTGCCCGGACATTCACAGGTTCAGCATTCGCGGAGGACGAATGGAGAAAGAGAGCAGCGGCTACCCTCGGGCAGCCACAATACCCCTGTTTTTCGGCCTCGGTCTGGCGGTGGTTTCCTTCGCGTTGAAGGCAGCTAACGTGGGATTTTGAATCGAATTTTCTTTTAGAAAATTTGATTCGGATGCGTTGTTTTTTTCTTAGTTGGGCCGCGCTGCTGGGCGGGGTGCTGGGTGCGCTCGGGCCGGCCGTGGCCCAGCCGCGGCCCGGGCTACCCACTGCCCCGCCCGATTCGGCCCGGCTCAGCCGGCGGCTGCACCGGCTGGCCGAAGTGCGGGTGCGCGCCGTGGGGCCAGAGCGCTTCGCCGTAGGCAGCCGGCACTACGAAGCCGACTCCACTACCCTAAGCCAGTTCCGCGACGGCACCGTGGCTGAGCTGTTGCAAGAGCGTACCCCGCTGTATATCAAGAATTACGGGCCGGGCCAGCTGGCTTCCATCAGCATGCGGGGCACCTCGGCCCAGCACACGGCCGTGCTGTGGAACGGGCTGAACATCACCCTGCCCACCCTGGGCCAGAACGATTTTGCCCTGCTGCCCGTGGGGGCCAACACCCGCCTGACGGTGCAGCCCGGCCCAGCCGCCGCGCTCTACGGCAGCGGGGCCGTGGGCGGAGCCGTGCTGCTCAGCACCGCGCCCGACTGGCGGCCCGGCACTCGTGGCAGCGTGCAGGCCGATGCCGGCAGCTTCGGGCTGCGCGGCGGCAGCGTGGCGGCCTCGGCGGCGGGGGAGGGCGTGGCCGTGCGGGTGGCCGCCAGCTACCGCCAGGCCGAGAACAATTACCCCTACACCACCCAGGAATACGGTGGGGCGGTGCGGCGCACGCTGGCCGGGGCCGCCCTGCGCCACCAGTGGAGCGTGGCCCCGGAAGTGGCCTTGCGGCTGGGCCCGGCCGGCCAGCTCACGGCCAGCGCCTGGCTGACGGATACCGACCGCGAAGTGCAGCCCGCCGCCACGGGCACCAACCGCCACGCCCGGCAGTTCGACCAAAGCCGGCGCTTTGTGCTGGGCTACCGCCACCAGGCGTCGGCCCGGGCGCAGTGGACGGTGCGCGGGGCCTGGTTCGAGGACGTGCTGAACTACCGCGACGACGGCTTGGTGAGCAACTCGCGGGTGCGGACCACCCAGGCCCAGGCCGAGTACACGGCCGCTGTGGGCGCGCGCGGCTCGCTGCGCCTGGGGGCCGAAACCCAGCATTTCAACGCCGCTTTCAACGAGTACATTACGCCGATAACGACCGAAAACCGCGCTGCCGCTTTCGCCCTGTTCCGCTACGACCCGCGCCCCGCCCTGCGCCTCACCGCCAACCTGCGCCAGGCCTTTTTGCCCCAGGGCAACCCCCTCACGCCCACCGTGGGCCTGGAATGGGACCTCTGGGCGCGCGGCCGGGCCCCCGATTCCCTGGCCGCCGCCCCCGCGCCCCGGCTTACGTTCAAGGCCAGCGCGGCGCGCAGCTACCGGGCCCCTACCCTCAACGAGCGCTACTACAACCCCGGCGGCAACCCCGCCCTGCGCCCCGAGACCGGCCTGGGCTACGAGGCCGGCCTGCTCCACCGCCTGGCCCTGGCCCCGCGCACCACGCTGCAAACCGAACTGACGGCCTACCGCCAGCTGGTGGACGACTGGGTGCAGTGGACGCCCGGCCCCGAAGGCTACTGGCGGCCCCGCAACCTGCGCCAGGTGCTCACCCAGGGCCTGGAGGCCAGTTCTACGCTTGTGCTGCAACGCGGCGCGCACCGGTTCACGGGCCGCGCGGCTTATGCGTTCACCCAGGCCCGCACTCGCCGCCCAACGCCCGGCGACCTGGTGCCCGCGGGCCAGCCGCTGGCGTACGTGCCCCCCCACACCGGCACGGCCAGCCTCGATTATGCCTGGCGGGCCTGGCGCGTGGGCGCTACGGCCAGCGCCAGCGCCTACCGCTACACCGATGCCACGGCCCACGCCTTCCTGCCCGGCTACGGGCTGCTGGGCGGCAGCGTGGGCTACGCCTTGCGCCCGGCGGCCGGCCTGGCCGAAGCCCTGCTGCTGCTGCAAGCCACCAACCTGCTAAGCCATGCTTACGAAAGCTACGAGGGCCGCCCGGCCCCGCCGCGCGCCCTGGTCCTCAGCCTGCGGGTGGGCTGGCGCTAAAACCGACTTTCATCATTCATTTCATCTTCCTAAATCACCCTGTTCTATGCGTTTTTCTAAGTTTTTGACGGTTCCGGTGCTGGCCCTGCTGGCTCTCGCAGGCTGTAGCCCCGACAGTGAAGTAGTGGTGGCCCCGGCGGCCGACAACAATAATGTGTTCGTGCTCAATGAAGGGCCTTTTTCGAATGGCTCCGGCACGGGCACCATTTCGCTGTACGACAAAGCCACCAAAGCCGTGACGCAGGACCTGTTTCAGGGGGTGAACCCCGGCCGCCGCCTGGGCAATATTGTGCAGAGCATGGCCGTGCGCGACAAGCGCGGCTACATCGTGGTGAACGGCTCGAACAAAGTAGAAGTCGTCTCGCTGCCCGATTTCAAATCGGTGGGCGTGGTGACCGGGCTGACCAGCCCGCGCTACTGCTTGCCCATCAGCACGAGCCGGGCCTACGTGACGCAGTGGGGCACCTATTCGTCGACTAACACGTCGATACGGGGCGGCATTAAAATCGTGGACTTGATTACCAACGCCGTGGTGGACAGCATTGCCACCGGCGGCTCGCCCGAGCGCCTGACCATGGTTGGCGGCAAGGTGTTCGTGGCCAACTCCGGGGCCAGTACCGTCACCGTCATCGACCCGGCCACCAACCGCGTGACCAACACCGTGACCGTGGGCGACGCGCCCAACAGCTTCGCCCTCGACAAAAACAACCGCCTCTGGGTGCTCTGCGGGGGCCTGGTGGTGTACAATAGCACGTTTACGGGGGTGGACTACGCCGCTACTACGGCTGGCAGCCTCGTTGGCCTCGACCCCGCCAACCCCACCACCGGGGCCAGCACGCGCACCTTTGCTACCAACCGCTACGCGCCCACCGACTTGCACATCAACCCGGCCGGTGACCAGCTGTACTTCCGTTCCATCGACGCGTACAACTTCTTGGGCGGCGTGGTTCGCCTCGGCATTGCCGACGCTATGCTGCCCTTGCTAACAACTCCCTTCATCACCGGGCAGTTCTACGGCCTGGGCGTGGACCCCAGCGCGGGCACCATCTACACCGGCACGGGTACCTTCTCGGCCGACAAGATGGCCCGCTACCAGCCCGACGGCACCAAAATTGACGAAAGCGTGGTGGGTGCCGGTCCCAACGGCTTCGTGTTTTTCTAGCCTTCTCAAACGCTGCAAGACAGCAAAAGGGCCGCTCCGGGAGGAGCGGCCCTTTTGCATGGCCGGCCGGGTAGCAACCTAGTCGGCCAGGCCGTCGTGGTTGCGGTCCTTGGCATCGCTGGCCGCCTTGTAGAGGTCTTTGCCCGTGGCGCGGTGGATGGTGTCGCGGGTGAGGCCGGCGGTGGTGGAGTCGCCGTTGGGCACGCCGTCGGCGGTGGCGGCCATGCCTTTTTTGGTGTAGCCACGTTCCACGTTGGTGGAGCCTTCTTTGGTGCCCGAGCTACAAGCGCCGAGGGTGGCCGTGAGCGTCAGAACCACGGCGAAGGGGAGGAAAAGTTTCTTAAGGCGCATGAAATAGCAAAGATGAGGGAATTGATAATGAGCGACGCTGCAAGGTAAAGAAATAACCCCCCGCGGCGCAACCTGAACCGCCGGGCGCGGGTACGGTTGTAGCGGCAGCCGCAACGTTTGGGTTGCCGCAAGTTGCGTATAGCGTCTGATTCATAACCCCGTCACCTCAATGTCCGATTCTAAAACCGCCGCCGTGCCCGCTCCGGCCTACACTTACCCCGAATTCCGGGCCCTGGTGGCCTCGCTGGCCGCTGACCACCGCACCACGGGCCCCGAGCAGTCGCCGGGCCTTATCCGCTACACCGACCAGAACCAAGCTCACCTCGACCGCGCCTACACCGTGCCGCTACTGCCGGCCCTCGTCGAAAAGCTGCAAAACCTGCCCCACGCCGAGCAATGGCTGGTGCTGGGCGAAGCTTGGTGCGGCGACACGGCCCACGCGCTGCCCGTGCTGGCGCACCTGGCCGCCGAAAGCGCCGGCCGCGTGGCCTTGCACGTCGTGCTCCGCTCCGAGCACCCCGACCTAATGGCCACCCACCAGACCAACGGCAAAAACAGCATCCCCAAACTCATCCGGCGCGATGCCGCTACGGGCACCGAGCTCGGTACCTGGGGCCCCCGCCCGGCCGAGGCCCAGGTGCTGAGTAATCAGTTACACAGCGATAAATCATTGCATACCAACGAAATAGTGAAAAGCATGAATGCGTGGTACGCGAAGGACAACGGCCAGGCCATGCAGCAGGAGTTGCTTGCCTTGCTGGGCTAAGCCGGCGGCCCGACTTTTTTTCTTATTTTCACCTCCCCAAATAGCTGACCTCATGCCGTTGCCGCTGCGCCATCGCCTCCAAAAACACGTTGCCGCCTGGCCCTGGCGGCGGGTGGGCGTGCTGGCCGGCGTAAGCTTGGTGTTGGCACTAATGCTGGTCAGTTATGTGTTTGGGGGAAGCGACCATTTTTTAAGCCGACTTTTTTCCGCTTTTCTCGTATTGTTCTGGCTGCTGGCCGTTACGTTCCTTGCCGTTGTTCCGTTCGTGACCTGGGCTACCGGGCACTGGTTTGGGCGGGGCTGGGCCGAGGTTTCTACGCCGGTTGCGCGGCCCCGCCGGGCCACGGCCGGGACTGCAGCGGCGGCGCGTTCTCATTCTTCACCGGCTACCTCACGGCGGCCCGAAACACGATAAAGACCTTGAAAACCAACTTACTGCATATCAAAAACATGGTATGCCCCCGGTGCGTCGAAGCCGTGCAAAACCTGTTGGAGCGGGCGGGCTACCGCCCCACGGCCGTGACGCTGGGCGTGGCCGAGCTCGATAAAGCCACCCCCGCCGACCCCGAAGCCCTGGCTCCGCTGCTGCACGCCGCCGGCTTCGAGCTGCTGCTGGGCCGGGCCGAACAGCTCACCGAACAAATTAAAACCGTGCTGGCCGACTACCTCGAGCACCTGCGCACGGCCCGCTCGCCGCTCACCACCTCGGCCTTCCTCACCGACCGGTTTGCGGCCACCTACTCGCACCTGAGCAAGGTGTTTTCGCGCACCGCGCACCTCACCATCGAGAAGTACCTCATCCGCCTCAAAATAGAGCGCGTAAAGGAGCTGCTCAGCTACGGCGAGCTGACCCTGAACCAGATAGCCGACCAAATGCGCTACAGCTCCGGCCAGCACCTGAGCAATCAGTTCCGGCAGGTAACGGGTTACTCGGTGAGCGAATTCCGCCGCCTGATGCTGCCCGAGCGCTTGTCGCTGGACGCGGTGGCGTAGGGGAGGGGACTGTCATTGCGAGCGCAGCGCGGCAATCCGTCCTGTTCTCAGCGCCTAACCTATTGATGTGACAAGCTTTTTTGTACTAAAAAGCCCCGGTGCTGCACAGTGCTGGGGCTTTTCACATTATATAGGTTGGTCGCTGAGAATAGGACGGTTTGCCGCGCTGCGCTCGCAATGACAAACGGGCCTTCATCTCCGACCTTTGCCGGAAATGAACCCTGGCCCCCGTTGCCGGGTTAGTCTCCACTGTGTCGTTTCCTGCCCCCCGCATCCTGCTCCTGACCCCGCCGCTCACGCAGCTCAACACCCCGTACCCGGCCACGGCCTACATCAAGGGGTTTTTGGGCGGGCGGGGCTATGCCGTGACGCAGGCCGACATGGGCTTGCAGCTGGTGCTACGCCTGTTTTCGGTGGATGGGCTGAAGCAGGTTTTTGCTGAAATTGAGGCCGGGAATTTCAGCCTCAGCGACAATGCCAAGCGGATGCTGCGCCTGCAAAACCGCTACCTGGCCACCATTGCGCCGGTCATCCGCTTCCTCCAAAACAAGGACCTCACGCTGGCCCCGCGCATCTGCCACGGCCGCTTCCTGCCCGAAGCCAGCCGCTTCGACAACGTGGCCGACCTGGAAGCCGCCTTCGGCACCATGGGCCTCACCGACCAGGCCCGGCACCTGGCCACGCTCTACCTCGAAGACCTCGCCGACCTCATCAAGGAAACCGTGGGGCCGCACTTTGGCTTCTCCCGTTACGCCGAGAAGCTGGCCCTCTCCGCTACCAGTTTCGAGCCCCTGCACGAGGCCCTACTCGCTGCCCCCAACCTGCTCGACCGCCTGCTGCTGGAGGAGCTGGATGCGCTCATGGCCCGCGTGCAGCCCGCTATGGTGGGCTTCACCGTGCCCTTCCCTGGCAACCTCTACGGCGCGCTGCGGTTGGCCCAGCGCATCAAAGCAACCAGCCCCGCCACCGTAACGGTGATGGGCGGCGGCTACCCCAACACCGAGCTGCGCACCATTCAGGAGCCCCGATTTTTCGATTACATCGATTACCTGACTCTGGACGACGGGGAAGGGCCCTGGCTGCGGCTGCTGGAGTACCTGGGTGGTTTGAACACGCAAAAAGAACGTCATGCTGAGCGCAGTCGGAGCATCTCTACTGCGCAAGTAATTACTACCGATGGCAACGAAGTGGTAGAGATGCTTCGGCAAGCGGACGACAGATTGAGGCATGACGTTCAGCCGGACCGCACGCTGCTCCAACGCACTTTCCTCCGCGACGAAGCCGGCCAAATCCAGTACATCAACCATCCGCACCCCGACGTGCCGCACCCGGAAGTGGGCACCCCCGACTACTCCGACCTGCTCCTGACCGAATACCTCTCGGTGCTGGAAGTGCTCAACCCCATGCACCGCCTCTGGAGCGACGGCCGCTGGAACAAGCTCACCGTGGCCCACGGCTGCTACTGGAAGCGGTGCTCCTTTTGCGACGTCACGCTGGACTACATTAGTCGCTACGAAACAGCCCCCAGCACGCTGCTGGTGGACCGAATCGAGCAAATTATCAACCAAACCGGCCAGACCGGCTTTCACTTCGTGGACGAAGCCGCGCCGCCCCTGGCCCTGCGCGACCTCGCCATTGAGCTGCTCAAGCGCCGCGTACCCATCACCTGGTGGGGCAATATTCGGTTTGAAAAGACCTTCTCGCCCGACCTCTGCCGGCTGCTGGCGGCTTCGGGCTGCATTGCCATTTCGGGCGGACTGGAAGTAGCGTCGGACCGGTTGCTGGCCCTCATGGAAAAGGGCGTGACCATTGCTCAAGTGGCCCGCGTGGCCGACGGCTTCACGCAGGCTGGCATTATGGTGCACGCCTACTTGATGTACGGCTTCCCCACCCAAACGGCGCAGGAAACCGTTGACAGCCTGGAGGTAGTGCGCCAGCTGTTCGCCGCTGGGGTGGTGCAAAGCGGCTACTGGCACCGCTTCTCGATGACGGCGCACTCGCCCGTGGGCAAGAACCCGGCGAAGTACCAGGTGGCCGCCATTGGCCCCGAGCCCGCCGGCTTCGCCTGGAACGACCTGTGGCACGACGACCCCCTGGGCACTGACCACGAAGCCTTCGGGCCCGGCCTGGCCAAATCCCTCTACAACTACCTGCACGGCGTGGCCCTGGATGAGCCGCTGGCCCGCTGGTTCGATTTCAAAACCCCAAAACCCACCACGCCGCGGCACCTGGTGCAGCACGCCCTGCAAGCCCCTGACAAGCCCGATTTTGCTCGGCAAAACCAGCGCCTCTTCTGGCTCGGTAATGCGCCCGACATCCGCAGCGAGGCGGGCAAAAAAGCCTCCCGGGCCATTCTCACCTGCTACGAGCAGGCCGAGGACTTCGAAGTAAAAACCACCGAAGCCGCCGGCCGCTGGCTGCACCAGCTGCTAACCCAGCTCAGCCAGGACTTCGATACGAAGGTGCTGGTGAAGGATGCCGCCCGCACATTCCCCGCAACGGATGGCGCTTTTGAGGCTTTTCTGCAAACCCCGGCGTGGCAGCTTCTGCGTGAAAAGGGCTTGCTGATTGTGTGATGGTACGGGGGCGTTGCGCCGCCGGCTAACCCAATTTGCAGAGTAGCCGCAGCGCGGCGGCAGGTTTGTAGTAAATCGAGGCGCATTGAAACACAGCCGCGTAGCGGTGACAGAAATACTGGAACATCTGTCACCGCTACGCGGCTTTTCAACCTGCCCGGTGATATAGCTACAAACCTGTCGCCGCTACGCGGCTACTTTGCAAACGGGGTTAGCCACTTGCCGCGCAGCCACTCCATCACGTCGCCCACCACGCCCGGCGCGAACTGTGCAGCCAAGCCGCCCGGCACGAGCAAATCGAGGCCAGGGGTGCGGTAGGTGCGTACCAGCGTGCCTCGTCGGCCGCCGGTAGCGTTGCGCAGGGCGGCGGCCCGCTGGGCAGCCATGGGGCCACCATACAGGCCCAGCAGGGGCAGCTTGCGGCTTGCTAATTCCCGGAATGCAGTCCGGTCAGTCTTATCAAAGTCAGCATTTTGAGCAATGGCAAAGGCCAGGCGGGGCGCGTTGGCCCCCGCTACTACCTGGGCCAGGGCGGCGGCCCGCAGGCCCGTGGCCCAAGCCCCGATGTTGGCCGTGTCCGCGCCCGGCGTGCGGTGCAGCAGGCGCAGGGCGGCTTGCAGGCGGGGAGCCTCCGTGGGGGCCGTGGCCGAATCGACGGCGGGCAGCAGCAGCACGATGATGCCTTCGCGGGCCAGCGCATCGGCCCACAGGGCGGCGGCCGGGGCCATGGCCGAATCGGGCAGCAGCGCCAGGGCCGCGCCGGGCGTGCCGGTGTCGGCGGGGGCAAACAACCAGGCCGAGCCGTTGGCCTGCGGGAGCTCCTCTACGCGGTAGGTGCTGGGCGTGGGCGTGCCGCGCTTCACGAGCAAGGCCGGGGCCTTGGTGGAATCCAAGGCGAGGGAGCCGCGCCAGAAATCGCCGTCCAGCGTCAGGGTTAGCAGTTGGCCAGGGCGGGCGGGCCGCACCAGGCGCAGCTGGTTGTTGCTGAAAAGAAGGGTGCCGGCCACAAAGTTGAGCGTGCCGGCGGTGGGTGCGCTGAACTCGGCTTCGTAGTGGCCGGGGCTGGGGTGGCGAATGTCGAGCGCGGCCCGCACCGCCGGCTGCCCGGCCGGCGTGATGCTGCCTTCGTAGTGCCCTACGGGCGGAATGGCGGCGGTTTCGGCTGGGTCGCGCCCGGACTGGCAGGCGGCGGCCAGCAGCAGTACCCCCAGGCCCAGGGGCCGGCATAGCCAGCGGCTGGCGGCAAGTATCAGGCGCGTAAGTGCAAGCATAGGCATTGCCAAAAGTAGCCGACTTTACCGCCCCGCCAAGCCCTTGCGCAGAATCAGGTCGGTTTGCACATCCTGGCCCAGCCGGAATTCGTGCTGCCCCACCTGCCGGAAACCAAACCGCTGGTAAAACGCGCGCGCCCGGTCGTTTTTCTCCCACACGCCCAGCACCACGGCGGCGCAGTGCAGCTGCTCGGCCAGGGCCAAAATGCCGCGCATCAGGGCCGCGCCCAGGCCGGTGCCCTGCCAGTCGTCGCGCACGTAGAGGCGCTCGATTTCGAGGCGGCCGGCGGGGTTTTCTCCCTCGGGCAGGCCCAGGGCCGAGTTATCGCGCAGTTTGGCGTAGCCCACCAGCTCGTTCTGCATGTGCGCCAGTAAAAAGGTGTTTTCGCGGTCCTGCAACTCGGCCATTTGCAGGTCGGGGCCGAAGTTTTCGCCCAGGTAGGCCGCCATATCGGCGGCGGTGTTGGTGGCCGCAAACGTGTCCTGGAAGGTTTGCCGGCCCAGGTCGGCTAGTTGGGCGGCGGTGGCAGCGTTGGCCTTGGCCAGCGAAATACGCAGGGGTGATGACATGGCGCAAAGGTCGGGCAGCGCCCGCCGATTTACAGTATCTCGTTGCTATCGGGGTTGCGGGCCGGGCCTTCGCCGCGCCGCATCCGCAGGCCCCAGCGCATGAGCAGGCCGCTCGCCAGCAAGCCCAATAGGTTGACGGACAGCAGAACGGCCGACGGACTCTGCGCGCCGCTGCTGCTCCAGTTGTACACGCTCACGGCCACTTTTATCAATAGTCCAAGGCCCATCAATGCCCCGCTCAGTATCAACAAAAGGCCCACCAGGCGGCGCGTGGTGGGATGTAGGGAAGATGTTGCCATGGTGCCCCCTCATACGCGGCCGCCGAAGCCGGGGTTGGGCATTGGCCGGTTGGTATTCCAGTTCTTTGGCGTAATTTCGCCTCACCAAACAATCTCCGCGAGAGTAGCTCAGTTGGTAGAGCATCAGCTTCCCAAGCTGAGGGTCGCGAGTTCGAACCTCGTTTCTCGCTCATTGATTAACAGCCACTTAGATGTATCTCTGAGTGGCTGTTTGGCTTTTGGGTTATACTACCCAGATTGGTCCCAGATGCAGCTTTTCTTGGTGTGCCTGTCGCCATACCGACCTGAACATCTCAATTAGCACAGTAACGAAGTATTTGCCCATTCAAAATGAACCCCATTCCAAATACTGGCGGGCATCAACTCAGCTTATTTACAGTTGATGGAGACGTTGCACTGGATGTAAGCCAATTAGTAAGCCAACGTGAAAGTCAGTACTTTGAACGTAAGAGTAACCGGCTTGAGCCTGTACGGCTTGCAGAGTGTATGATAGGTTTTGCTAATGCTGATGGAGGCAGAATAGTCATTGGTATTCATAACGGCAAAATTGAAGGCGTCGAATCCGTTCCTCAAAGCCAAAACGATTGGCGGCACACCGGCATTAGCTTGGCTGTGCCCCCTGTCCGGCATTCCGTTCGATTATTGCCCTGCATTAATCAAAATGATAAACCGGATAATCTGCTACTTATTGATGTAGAAGCCAGCGAATCTATCCATAGGACGACAGGAGGCAAATGTTTCTTGCGAGTGGGCGACAGAACCCGTCAACTGACGGCTATGGAGGAGCGTGAACTTGCTTTTGACAAAGGCGAATCAGATTTTGATAGCACTATTGCCACTGGGCAAGAGCTAATGGATTTGGATATGGAGCCAATTCACACATATGCTCAACAGCTTAAGTCTACTGATACGATGCGGTTTATGCAAGCGCGTGGTATCTACTTGAGCAAGGGCACTAAGGTAGGCGTAACCCAGGCGGGTGTGCTGCTATTTGGCCATACCACACCCATCTGGTCTTACATTAGATATCAACGCTATGATGGTACCACAGTGGAGACTGGGGCTAGGTCGAACTTACGGGAAGATGTTCGCCTAATGGGGACAATTCCTGAGCTTATTGAACAAGCTCAGGCTCTGTTAAAGGAAGAGATAGGCAACGTGGTACGACTCATGCCCGATGGGCGATTTGGACGGGTACCCACGTTGCCAGAGTTTGCTTGGTTAGAAGCTATTGTAAACGCCGTAACGCATCGCTCTTACATGATGCACGGAGATGGCATTCACGTCCGGCAGTTTTCTGACCGTTTAGAAGTACAAAGCCCTGGACGTTTGCCTGGCTTGGTTCGAATAGATAACATCCGAGACATCCGCTATTCCCGAAATCCTCACATCGCTCGCGTTTTAGCAGAAATGACCAGTTATGTTCGAGAATCGAATGAAGGTGTACCGCGCATGTTCACTGAAATGCTAAATAGGGGGCTTCCTGAGCCCCGATACCGGGCCACCGATGCTCACGTAACTGTTACGCTTTTCAAGCAACCTACCGATACCATCGAGTCACAAAGTTCAGAACTGGTGCCCTCTTTATCTGCGGTTCGGCAGCAGTTGGGACGAAGAGGGGTTGATTTCCTTCCCTTGTTGGTGTCTTTCTTCGCCAGCAATGAGAATGCTAGCACGATTGAGGTAGCTAAAGCACTTAAGGTCGCCCGCAATACGGCCCGTCAATATCTGCATGTTATGGCCGAAAATGGCTTAGTTCAAGAGCAGGCTCAGACGGCTACAGACCCTCGTGCAAGATGGGTACGTCTTCCTGCTTTTGATTGGAACCAAGTTTCTGATATGTTGGCTTTTGAGCAGCGATAAAGTAAGAGACTGCCTGAAGCTTATCAAGTAGCTTGTCAAACTAGTTAAGTGTTTTGATAAGCTACTATTATAACTGGTCATGACCCATAATCTGTAAGCGCCTCATAATGAATATGGAGTAGCTTGTCAGAAAGCTTGTCAAATTTGATAAGCTTTCTGACAAGCGTTATTCACTGCAAGCTTTAACTTTGGGTAAATACAATTTCTGGACCTGTTCCGCACTTGATATCTCCGCGCTTTGTGTACTTGACAATGTTGATGATTTGTCTGAATAGCTTTGGAACCGAGTGGACTTAATGCATCGGATAAAAGCGTACCGGCTCGACCACTTGCCTTGGGCGCGTTCTTGCGTCGGGCACTGCTGGCCACCGGTGCGCGAATGGCTCGGAGACTTGGTTTGAACCGATGCTCAGGGGAACTATGCGAGAGCAACTTGACGACCGGCATTCGTACTACCTTAGCAGCTCACCTCAACCACACTACCATGACTGACGCAGAGAAGGAATTTGCCGCCCTAGTGAATGCTTATGACGAAGCGTTTCTAACTCATAATCGGACTTCGCAATCAATGCCCCACGAACCCAAGTATGAGCAGAGCGGATATTACATGCCCAATGAGATGGCTGCTTTCAAAAAGAAGCTTGATGAATACAACGAGTTGAAAGCCCAGCAATCTCAGGAGCAACAGCAGATGCAAGGTGCATCTAGTGCGTTAGATGCTTGGATTCCAGAATTCGTTAAGGAACGACTGCGTGCTGGGGCAACAATAATTTCCCCGGTACCTGGTGGTGTAATTGCCCTTCGCAAAAGGACTAATTCTTACGCAATAATCAGAGGCTCTAGTCAGCAGGATGTTGAGAGGAAGACCAACGAATATATTCAGTTGCACGAACGATAGATAGACTTGATAAAGTAAAAAGCCCCGCCAGCAAGTATGGGATGGTTCAGTAAAAACGGACAGCGAACTGACTCAGGTTGATTGAAGTGAGTAGCGACATACTCTTGCCCCAAATATTTCAAAATCCATCTGAAAACATCCATTTGTAATTTTTCCGGTTTATAGCCAGAGTAATTCAGCGACAAGAAAAAGCCCCTTAGCTATGCAGCTAAGGGGCTTTTTATTTCACTAATCACCGCCCGGCCCCCGCCACTTCCACCACGCTAATAGCGTAGCCGCCGCCTGGTGCGCAGTATTGCGCCAGCTTGGACTTGCTGGTTACGGTCACTTTGCGGACGGTGTAGGCCTGCGGGTTTTTCTCGTAGTGCGCGTCCTGGGCATCGGCGTAGATGGTGGCCACGTACTTCTTGCCGGGGCTGAGGAAGCGGAGGTTGAGGTTTGAGGTGCGGCCGTTCTCGTCGCAGGTGCTGCCGATGAACCAGCTGCTGCGGCCCTTGGCCTTGCGGGCGATGGTGATGTAGTCGCCGGGCTCGGCTTCCAGCACCTGGGTGTCGTCCCAATCGATGGCCACGTCCTTGATGAACTGGAAGGCGTCGAGGTGCTTGTTGTAGTTTTCGGGTAGGTCGGCGGCCATTTGCAGGGGCGAGTACATGGTGACGTACAGGGCCAGCTGGCGGGCCAGGGTGCTGTGCACGAACGACTTGTTCTCGGGGTTGATGGCGCTGATTTGGGTTTGGAAAATGCCGGGCGTGTAGTCCATCGGGCCGCCCATGAGGCGGGTGAAGGGCAGGATGGTGGTGTGGTCGGGATTGCTGCCGCCGAAGGCTTCGTACTCGGTGCCGCGGGCGGCCTCGTTGCCAATCAGGTTGGGGTAGGTGCGGGCCAGGCCGGTGGGGCGCACGGCCTCGTGGGCATTCACCATGAGGTGGTAATCCGCCGCTTTGGTGATGGTGTAGAGGTAGTGGTTCACCAGCCATTGGCCGTAGTGGTGCTCGCCGCGCGGCAGAATGGGCCCCACGTAGCCGCTCTTTACGGCGCTGTAGCCGTTGTCGACCATAAACTTGTAAGCCGCGTCCAGGTGCCGCTCGTAGTTGCGGGCCGAGCCGCTGGTTTCGTGGTGCATTATCATCTTCACGTTCTTGCTGGCGGCGTAGCGGTGCAGCTCCTGCACGTCGAAATCGGGGTAGGGCGTCACGAAATCGAACACGTAGTCCTTGCTGTTGCCGAACCAGTCTTCCCAGCCGGTGTTCCAGCCCTCTACCAGCACGCCGTCGAAGCCATGCAGGGCGGCGAAGTCGATGTATTCCTTCACGTGGGCGGTGTTGGCGGCGTGGCGGCCGTTGGGCTTTAGCTTGGTGTAGTCCGTCGAATCCAGCTTGAGGTTGGTGGCGTCGGTGTAGGCCCAGCTGCTGCGGCCGGTAATCATTTCCCACCACACGCCCACGTATTTCACGGGCTTAATCCAGCTAGTGTCCTTGTATTTAGTGGGCTCGTTGAGGTTGAGAATGAGGTGCGATTCGAGGATGTCGCCGGCCCGGTCGCTCACCATCACGGTGCGCCAGGGCGAGTTGGCGGGCGTCTGGAGGTAGCCTTTGTCGCCTACTGCGTCGGGCGTGAGGTGGCTTTCGAGGACGAAGGTTTTGTCGTCCAGCTCCAGCGACATGCACGAATAATCAATCAGCGCGGCCTCGTGGATGTTGATGTACAAGCCGTCCTTGCTCTTGAGCATGAGCGGAGTCTGCACGCCGGTGGGGGAGAAGGTGGTCTGGGAGGCGTTGCCCGTCACGGCCGTCTTCATCAGCCCGCGCACTTCCGAAAGGTTGGAGGTAACGGTGCTGTACTCCTGGGTGTCGTAGTCGCCCGGCAGCCAGAAGGCCTTGTGGTCGCCGGCCAGGGCAAACTGCGTGCGCTCCTCCTTCACCACGAAATGGGTGAGCTTGTCCTGCTTCGGAAACTCGTAGCGGAAGCCCAAGCCGTCGTCAAACACCCGGAAGCGCACCCGCAGGGTGCGGGCGGTGGCGGCCTGCGTGAGCGTCACGGCCAACTCATTGTAGTGGTTGCGGATGTTTTTCACTTCGCCCCACACCGGCTGCCAGCTTTCGTCGAACGTGCGCCGCTTGGCCTCGGCCACCGCAAAGCCACTGGTGAGGGCCGGAGCATTTTTCAGGTCGAAGCCCAGCTTGCTGGTTTTGATGACGTCGCGGCCCTTGTAGGTAAGGTGATAGGTGGGCACGCCGTCGTTTTGCAAGGAAAATTGCAGCGTCAGCTTGCCGTTGGGCGACTTGATTTCCTCGGCTTGGGCTAGTTGCCACAGGAAGCAAAGGCAGAGGAAAGCCAGGGCCCGGCCGGCTTTGCGGAGGGCAAGCGGCGTGGTGGAAATGGAGTGGAGCATGGGCAAGTGAGCGGGGGCAATAAACGTGATGGGAGCTGCAAAGAACCGTATTAGTTGCCCAAAATGCAGCTATGCACATCACGAAGTGAATTGCGGTAGCGTTGTAGCGACGCAAGGTATTGCGTCTCCACAACGTTTCAGCTAATCCAAACAGCTGCTTTAGGCATGAGCTACCAACGGGAGCAGTCAAAAAAACTGCCCCAAACCAAGTCCGGCGCGGGCTGAACGTACGGCACTTTTCTTTGGGCGAAATTCCGCGCACCCACCCCAAAACGGTGGACATTCCGCCGGACGATTAGCTTTGCCAAGCTGCGGCAATTCTCAGCCCAGCCACTTTTCTCCACGCCATGCGCCCTTTGTTTGTACTGCCGTTCACCCAGGTGCACCGTTTCGCCAAAATCTTCTTTGTGGGGTTGCTGTCGGCCAGCTGCTGGGCCCCGAAGGCGCAGGCCCAACCCGTGGCCGCACCCGGCGGCGCAGGAATTGTATTGCTGCGCCCCGCCGCCGTGTTCGACGGCCAAGCCTTGCACGACGGCTGGGCAGTGCTGGTGGAAAACGATAAGATTACCGCCGCCGGGCCCGCGGCCCAGGTGGCGCTGCCCGCCGGCGGGCGCACCCTCGAGCTGCCGGGCCTCACGCTGCTGCCGGGCCTCATCGAAGGGCACTCGCACCTGCTGCTGCACCCCTATAACGAGACGACCTGGAACGACCAGGTGCTGCTGGAGTCGCTGGCGCTGCGGGTGGCGCGGGCCACGGTGCACGCCCAGCGCACGCTGCTGGCCGGCTTCACCACCGCCCGTGACCTGGGTACCGAGGGCGCGGGCTACGCCGATGTGGGCCTGAAGCAGGCCATCGACCAGGGCATCATTCCTGGGCCGCGCCTGCTGGTGGCCACGCGTGCCCTGGTGGCCACGGGCAGCTACGGCCCCAAGCTGTCGGTGGATGAAGACGTGCCCCAGGGTGCGCAGGAAGCCGATGGCGTCGATGGCATTATCCGGGCCGTGCGGGAGCAGATGGGCAAAGGGGCCGACGTGGTGAAAGTATACGCCGACTACCGCTGGGGCCTCGATGGTACGACCCAGCCCACGTTCTCGCAGGACGAGCTGACGCTGATTGTGCAAACGGCCCGCTCGGCCGGGCGCGGCGTGGTGGCCCATGCCAGCACCCCCGAAGGCATGCGCCGCGCCATCCTGGCCGGCGTTGAGACCATTGAGCACGGCGACGGCGGCACCCCCGAAGTATTTAAGTTGATGAAGCAGCGCGGCGTGGCCCTGTGCCCCACCGTGGCCGCCGGCGATGCTACCGCCCAGTACAAGGGCTGGCACAAGGGCCAGGACCCGGTGCCGCTCCGCATCCAGCAAAAGCACGAAAGCATGGCCGCGGCCCTCAAAGCTGGGGTGACGCTGGCCTTGGGCGGCGATGCCGGCGTATTTGCCCACGGCGACAACGCCCGCGAAATGGAGCTGCTCGTGCGCGACTACGGCCTCACGCCGCTGCAAGTGCTGCGCCAGGCCACCAGCGGCAATGCCCAGGTTTTCCACCTCGCCGACCGTGGCCGCATTGCCCCCGGCCTGCTGGCCGACCTCGTGGCCGTGGCTGGCAACCCCACCCAGGACGTGGCCGCCGTGCGCCAGGTACGCTTGGTGATGAAGGGCGGCGTGCTGTATCGGCAGCCGTAAGGGGTGGTGATTGGCAGCCAACTGATAAAAGTGGAAAAATTCAAAAATTGGCGTGGCAACGGCCCGGTGATTTTGGGTATATTTGTCCGCTCATATTCATAAACAGGGGATTTGCTAATTATTCAGCGGCCCCAACAATTCTTTCACTCCCATTTTTCTGCAATGACACTTTCTACCCGCTTCCGACTTTCCGTCGGTGTTTTTGGCCTGTGCACGCTTTCGGCCCGTGCCCAAACAGTGCAACCAGAGACACCAGCCGCTCCGCTGCCAACGCTTGCCGTTACTGCGGCCACTCCCGCCGCCCTGCTGATGGCTTCGCAGGTGCCAGGGAAGTATAAAACCTACCTCAACCAGCGCTATGCCGGCGACAAAGAGGCCCGGGCGGCCATTCACATGTTTGGCCGCAAGCAGACGGGTGGCGCACTGTGGCTGGTCGGCGGTGCGGCATTTATTGGCTTCGTAACCTCGCAAACGGGTTCGACCCAGGACGGCACGGGAACCAAAACCGTCACCGTTTCGCCTCTTGGCTACGTGATAATGACGGGTCTTTCGGGCGGAATAGGCATTGGCAAACTGGTGCGCTTCAATAATGCCGAACTGTACAAAGTGCTGGCGGACTACGACAAAGACCATGTTTTCCCTGGCTATGTAGTAGCAAAGCTGAACAAATCGGATTACTAGTAGCACCCGTGGGGTGGCTACCAGCAGCGGGCTCAGGGCCGGGCAATAATTAGCCCGGCCCTGAGCCCGCTGTCTGTGTACAGTAGGTTCACTGTGCCACCTCCTCTTCATGAAAGAATTTCTCGCCGCAGTTAGCAACTTCTTCTATTCTAAAACAACTCCAGAATCCCATTTTCTGCAGAATCTGCTAATGCCTGTATATCTGCCAAATGCTTGGTTAGCAATGCCGCTAAAAACTGAGTGGATTGGTTGCCCGTGCGTAGCATCACAACCTTTGGCGGGAAGCCAAGAACTCCAGCAAAACGGTAGAAATCCTCATCATTGGTGACAACCAGGTAATTATTGGCCTTTGCCCAATCCCAAATTTGCCGGTCATCGGCTGGTACTCGTAGACCGGTGCGACTCACGTGAAGTACCTGCACGGGCAGGCCCACCAACTGCCGAACCAATCGGTAGGATAAATTGGCATCCAACAACCAGTTCATTTAGGCGGCCAGCTGACGGGTGCGCTGCTCCATATTGGCAGCGAATGCCAAGGCGGCCTGAATGTGTGCCAACGTCAGTTCCGGAAAGTCCTCTATTATTTCCGCGTTTGTCATTCCCGAGGCCAGCCAACTCAGGATGTCCTGCACAGCAATGCGAGTACCCGCAATGCAGGGCTTGCCAAAACGAATTTCGGGTCGGGTACTTATGCAGTCGTGCGAGAAGCTCATGGTCTTAAAATTACTGGACGAATTTGTTAAGCACGTTTTTGCCAACTACCTACTCGCGTTTCCCCTTCAGCATGGTTTTGAGTGCGGAAAGCTCGTCGCGCAGCTTGGCGGCTTGCAGAAAGTCGAGTTCCTTGGCGGCGGCCTCCATCTGCTTTTCGGTGGTTTTGATGAGCTTTTCCAACTCGGGGCGGGTCATCATGGCCACCACCGGCTCGGCGGCCAGGGCCAGGGCTCCGTCGTCGGGGCCGGCATAGGCCGTGGTATCCAGCACGCGGTAGTCGGAGAGGGACGTCTGGCCCAGGATTTCGGCGTGGCTCTTGCGCACGGTGCGCGGCGTGATGCCGTTGGCCTCGTTGTAGGCCGCCTGGGTGGCGCGGCGGCGGTTCGTCTCGTCGATGGCGCGCTGCATGGAGCCCGTCATGCGGTCGGCGTACATAATGACTTTGCCCCGGTCGTTTCGCGCGGCGCGGCCCATGGTCTGAATCAGGCTGCGCTGGTCGCGCAGGAAGCCTTCCTTGTCGGCATCGAGAATGGCCACCAGGCTCACTTCGGGCAAGTCGAGGCCTTCGCGCAGCAGGTTCACGCCAATCAGCACGTCGATTTCCCCCAGGCGCAACTTGCGCAGGATTTCCACGCGGTCGAGCGTTTTCACGTCGGAGTGCACGTATTCGACCTTGATGCCGAGGCGGTCCATGTACTTGCTCAGCTCCTCGGCCATGCGCTTGGTGAGGGTGGTCACGAGCACGCGGTCGCCCATTTTCACGCGGTTGTCCACCTCGTCCAGCAGGTCGTCAATCTGGTTGATGCTGGGGCGGATGTCAATTTCGGGGTCGAGCAGGCCGGTGGGGCGGATAATCTGCTCCACCACCACACCGTCGGCCTGGGCCAGCTCGTAGTCCGATGGCGTGGCCGACACGAACACCGCCTGCCGGTACATGCTTTCGAACTCGTTGAAGGTCAGCGGGCGGTTGTCCAGGGCCGAGGGCAGGCGGAAGCCGTACTCGATGAGCGCGGTTTTGCGGCTGCGGTCGCCGCCCCACATGGCCCGGATTTGGGGCATGGTGGCGTGGCTCTCGTCCACCACCAGCAGGTAGTCGTCGGGGAAATAGTCGAGCAGGCAAAACGGCCGCGAGCCCGGCGTGCGCCCATCAAAGTAGCGCGAGTAGTTCTCGATGCCCGAGCAGTAGCCCAGTTCCCGAATCATCTCCAAATCGAATTCCGTGCGCTCCATGATGCGCTTGGCCTCAGAGTCGCGGCCTTCCTTTTCGAAGTAGGCGTGCTGAAGCACCATGTCGTCCTGAATCTGCTTGATGGCCGAATTCAGGGTTTCCTTGCCGGTCACGAACAGGTTGGCGGGGTACAGGGCCACGCCGTTGGCCTCGTCGCTGAGCTTCTTGCCACTCACCGGGTCAATCTTCTGCACCGACTCAATCTCGTCGCCAAAAAAGTAGATGCGGAAGGCGTGGTCGGCGTAGGCCGGAAACACGTCCACCGTGTCGCCCTTCACCCGGAAAGTGCCGCGCGAAAATTCCACCTCGGTGCGCGAGTACAGAATCTGCACGAACTGATACAGCAGGTTATTGCGCGTGAAGCGCATGCCCGGTTTGAGGAAAATAACGTTTTTGGCAAACTCCTCCGGGTTGCCGATGCCGTAGATGCACGACACCGAGGCGATGACGATGATGTCGCGCCGCCCGCTGAGCAGGGTGGAGGTAGTGTGTAGCCGCAGCTTCTCAATTTCGGCGTTGATGGCCAGGTCTTTCTCAATGAAGACGTCGGTGCTGGCGATGTAGGCTTCGGGCTGGTAGTAGTCGTAGTAACTAATGTAATACTCGACGGCGTTGTTCGGAAAAAACGCCTTAAACTCGCCGTAGAGCTGGGCGGCCAGCGTTTTGTTGTGGCACAGCACCAGCGCCGGCTTGCCCGTCTGGGCAATGACGTTGGCCATGGTGAAGGTTTTGCCCGTGCCCGTGGCCCCGAGCAGCACCTGGGCATGCTCGCCGTTGTTCACGCCCTCCACGAGCTTGGCAATGGCCGTGGGCTGGTCGCCGGTTGGCTTAAATTCAGAGGTCAGTTGGTACTCCATGCAACGCGAAAGGTAGGCCGAAATGGTCAGCCTACCTTAACCCAAACGGTGGGTAATGGGTTTCGCGGGAACTGGAAAAGGCAGGCGTGAGGGCGTTGTGAATAGAGTGAAGAGAAAACCGAACGTCGTAAGGAAAAGCGAAACGTCATGCAGAGCGCAGCGAAGCATCTTGCCCGCAATAGTAAATAATTACTTCCTGCGGGCAAGATGCTTCGCTGCGCTCTGCATGACGTTCTTTTACTGACGTCCTTCCGTAAGAGCCTTCCTCCTCCTTACCGCCCAAATTCCACGCTGGCTTCAATGCCGAAGCTGTAGGCACGGCTCTGGGCCAGGTAGCTCTGCACGGGGTGCGCGTTCAGCGACACCAGGCCGATTTCGGCCACCGGGCCCAGGGTCATTGCCCAATGGCCCGAGCCCGAGCGGAACTGCGCCCCCGCCCCGCCGCGCAGGTTGCCCAGTACCCGGCGGTAGGGCATACCTGCCGACGTAAGTGAGTACGTGCGCGTTGCTTCCGGTGCGCCTTCCACCTCACTGCGCACGCCCAGCAGCGCACTCACCACCCCGCCAAGGCGGCCGTAAAGGCTCCAGCCCCGCTTCACGGGGTTGGCGTAGCTGAACTCGACCGGAATGCCGGCCGTGCGGTAGCGGAAATTGGTGTTGTGCATACTACCGGTGCTCGACTGGCCCAGGTCCGGAATTTGCTCCCCGATGAAAGCCAACGACGACGACGATTTGGCCGTGGACTGGCCGAACTCCACGCCGGTCCGCAACGACCAGTGGCCGCCCAGGTGGCGGCTGGCCAGCAGGGCAATGCGCTGGCTGAGGCCGGGGCGCAGGTTGTCGCGGTACTGGGCCGCAGCCGTCTCGGTCAGCGCGGGCGAGTCGGCCCCGAGGGCCGGGTTGTAGCCATACTCGGGCTCGATGCCGGCCCGGGAGAAATTGACATTGGGGTTGAACACGCTGGCCGTGTAGCTGGCCCCGTAGTGCCAGCGGTGGGCATCGCCCGCCAAAGGCGCGTCGGCGGGCAGCGACAGCGTGGCCAGGCCATTGGGCAGCGCCTCCGGACCGGTCAGGCCCAGCGTAGCGGAACGCCCGGCGAGCAGGCTCACTTGCTCTGGTACTGCCAGGGCCGTGGCGGCCGGGCTGGCCGTTAGGGCAGGCGTGGCGGCGACCAAGCCAGCTTCTGCGCCGCTGGTGGTGGCCAGGGCAGCGCCCGCAGTGGCTGGGGTGCCAGCAGCCAGGTTCCGGCTGTTGCCATTGCCGGTAGCCGCCGTGGGGCCATTGCTAGCAACTGCAGGACCAGCGGCTGCCTGCGGGTTGCGTGCGGCATTGGCTGGGTCAAGGGCCGCATTGGCGGCTAACGTCTCCGCCCCACCGGCAGCCTCCGCCCCCGGCCGCGTTGCGCCGCGTTCGGGTGTAATATTCTGGTTATTAGCGTTGTCGCGCGCGCTTGCAGGGCCAAAGACTGGATAGCGCGGGGCCTGATTGGAAGCCACTGCGGCTGGGGCCGGCGCGGGCAAACGGCTGTCGCGCAAAGCGCCAGTTGCGGAATTGCCAGTTGCCGTAGCAGCCCGCGCAGCCGTGGCGCGGTTCGAAAGACCCGCTGGCCCGGTGGCGCGGAGATTGGTGTTAGCCGGCAAAGTATTTTCGGTACCATTGTCGGTAGCCGAGCCATTTGCGGCTGGCGTAGCGGGCTGGTTCGCGGCTACTTCCGGGCGGCTGAGTACGGACTCGTGCCCGGCCCACCAGCCGGTGCCCGCTAGCGTGGCCAGCAGCAGGCTGGCCGCGGCCACCCAGCGCGTGGCCGTGAGGCGCCGCCGATACGTTTCGTTCTGGCGAATGAGCAGGGAATTGTCAACCTGGTCCCACAGCAGGGGGCGCGGCGGCACGGCGGCCTCCTCGCCCAGGTGGTGGCGAAAAAGGTCCTCCAGGCTGCCGGTGGTTTTAGGCGTAGGGTTGTTATCGATAGGATTAGCGGACATGGCGGGTTGGCGTGCCGAGGCGCTCCAGTTTAGTTTGTAGGATGACGCGGGCCCGGGAATATTGCGACTTGCTCGTGCCCTCAGTAATGCTCAATAGTTCGCCGATTTCTTTGTGCGTATAGCCTTCAATGGCGTATAGGTTGAAGACCATGCGGTAGCGGGGAGCCAGTTCCTGCACCATGCTCAGGAGCTCCTGGAAGTTGTAGTTGCTCAGGGTAAATTCCTCGCTGGCCAGCGTCTCGGGGTATTCGCCGTCGCTCACCGCTACCAGCGCGGCATTGCGGCGGTGCTGGCGCAGCGCGGCGTTAATCATGATACGGCGAATCCAGAATTCCAGCGGACACTCGCGCCGGAAACTGGCCAGGGTGCGAAACACGGTGAGGAAGCCTTCCTGCAGCACGTCCTCGGCCTCGAAGGTGGTTTGGGCGTAGCGCAGGCACACGGCCATCATCTTGCCCGCAAACTTGTCGTAGAGCAGCTTCTGGGCCAGCTGGCGGCCGCGCAGGCAGCCGTCAATCAGCTCGGCCTCGGTGGGCGGGCCCACGGCCACGCCGCGGCTGGCCGTCAGGCGCGGGGCCACGGGCGTTGGGTCGGGCAGCGCATCATCGGCCCCAAATGCAAACCACGTCGCGGCGCTCATGCGGGCAGCCGGTAACCCAAGCCGGTAGGGGAGGCAGTAAGGAAGTTAGATTTTCGCAGCATAAGTAGGAAGATGGAGCCGGGCAATGCAATGGCCCGCGGAGGGCTAGCTGTCTGGTGATGCAAAAGCTCGGCGAAAGGTTGCAACCCGCTACGGGTACTTGGAGCCATGCAGCAACAAATGGCTAGCCGACGGCGTACACAAGTGTAGGTACATTGATTTGCGTTATTCCGCTGTCCTTGGTCATTAGGCAAGTAGTGCTTCTCCGAAGGTAAAGAAATTTCTCTGTCACTTTCTCCGTCGTTTCCATTCACCCCTTACCCTTTTTAGTATGAAAACCCTCGTGTTGTTTTACTCCACCTACGGCCATGTCTGGAAACTAGCCGAGGCCGTGGCGGAAGGTGCCCGCCAGGTAGCGGGCAATGAAGTAGTGGTGAAGCGCGTGCCCGAAACGCTGCCCAAAGAGCTACTTGACAGCATTGGCGCTACCGGTGCGCAACAGGCCTTTGCCCACCTGCCGGTGGCCACTCCGGCAGAGCTCGTCGAATACGACGCCATCATTTTTGGTACGCCCACCCGCTACGGCAACCTTTGCGGCCAAATGCAGGCATTCATGGACAGCACGGGCGGCCTCTGGGCCAAAGGCGCGCTGGTAGGCAAAGTGGGGGGTGCTTTTGTGAGCACCGCCACGCAGCACGGCGGCCAGGAAACCACCATCCGCGCCTTCCACACCGAGCTGCTGCACCACGGATTTGTTATTGTGGGCTTGCCCTACGCCTGGCAGGGCCAAATGGGCCACGAAGAAGTGACCGGCGGTACTCCCTACGGGGCCAGCACCGTGGCCGGCGGCCAGGGCGAGCGCCAGCCCAGTGCCAACGAGTTGGAAGGGGCCCGCTTTCAGGGCAAGCATACGGCCGAAGTCGCCCAAAAGCTGGCTGAATAAGGGCTGGGAGTAAGGGCAGAAACGGGGCTGTGCGGCTACGCATGGCCCTGTTTCTGCCCTTATTTATTCCAGATGTCCCAGGCAGCTTCGGCTTGCAGGCACAGCATTTCAAAGCCGTTTTTTACCTGCGCGCCGGCCTCTTTGCCGTTGGCCATAAACAGCGTTTCGGTGGGATTATACACCAGGTCGTACAGGTAGTGTTGCGCGGTTAGCGCTTCGTAAGGCAAGCGGGGGCACGCGTCGATGGTGGGGTAGGTGCCCAACGGGGTGGCATTGATGATGAGCGAATGCGCGGCAACGACCTGCGGCGTGAGGTCGTCGTAGGTGAGGCCGGCGGCCAGCGGGTCGCGCGTCACGGACCAGTGCGGAATGGCCAAGTCGTTTAGGGCCACCTTCACGGCTTTGGCCGCGCCGCCATCGCCCAGCACCAGGGCCCGGGCCGTGCTGGCCTGGGGGAAAAAGGTGCGCAGCGATTCCCGAAACCCCACCACATCGGTGTTGTGGCCGCGCAGCTGGCCGTTGGGGCGGCACTCAATCACGTTCACGGCCCCCACGCGGCTGGCCGAGGGCGCAAGGTCGTCGAGGTAGGTGACCACACTCTCCTTGTAAGGCACGGTCACGTTCAGGCCCACCAGGGCGGGGTTGGCCGCCAGCAGCGCCGGGAGCTCACCTATGGTGGCTAGTTCAAACAGGTCGTACCGATGGTCGGGCAGGTGCTGCGAGTAGAACTTCTGGGTGAAGTAGGTCTGGGAAAACGAATGGCTGAGGGTGCGGCCAATAAGCCCGAACTGACGCATGGCAGTGTAAAATCAGGAGACAGAAAAGAATCCAAAATAGCATAAAAAAACCCACCCCGGCGCTAATGGCCGAGGCGGGTTCCTGATTTCTGGTGATGGACTCCTGGTGCGCTACGCCTGGCTTGCGTCGCCCTTGGCCAGCTTGCCCTTCACGAAGGACACCAGCGTCGGCAGCACCGACACCAGAATAATGGCGTAGATAACCAGCGTGAAGTTCTTTTGCACCCATTCGATGTTGCCAAAGAAATAGCCGCCCAGCGTGAGCGATACCACCCACAGCGCCGCGCCGGCAATGCTATACGACGCAAAATAGCGATAGGTCATGGTGCCCACGCCGGCCACAAACGGCGCAAACGTGCGCACGATGGGCACGAAGCGGGCCATGATAATCGTCTTGCCGCCGTGCTTGGCGTAGAAGGCCTGGGTTTGGTCGAGGTACTTGCGGTTCAGAAACTTGTAGTTCTCGCGGAACACCCGCGGCCCGAGGTAGTCGCCCACCAGGTAGTTCAGGTTGTCGCCGAGGAAAGCCGCCACCATCAGCAGGGGGATGAGTACCGCAATGTTGAGCAGTGGGTGGCCCGTTTCGGGGTTGGGCTGGGCCGCCAGCGTGCCGGCCACAAACAGCAGCGAGTCGCCGGGGAGGAAAGGAAACACAATAACCCCGGTTTCGGTGAAGATGATGAGGAACAGGATGAGGTAGGTCAGGTTGCCGTAGTCGTGCACCAGCAGCTTGAGGTGCACATCTAAGTGCAGTATAATGTCGAAAAAGTGCTTGAGTAGTTCCATGCCGCGTGTAAGTGAGGCACAAAGAAAACCGGCCGCCGCCGAAACCGCCGCGCCGCACCCGGCTGGCAGTGGCGCGCTACGTGCCGTTCAGCCTACGAATCTTCCTTGTAGCGGGCTGGCAAAACTGCGTAGCAAATTATTTTTTAATTAATTCCCGCTAGGGTACCGCAGCCAGCCGCCGTACCTTTGCGCGTCGTTTGAAGGCCCTCAATAGCACTAATCTTTTATTTGTTTAAGTTTTTTATCCTCGGCCAAAAGCCTGTTAGCTACCATCTACTGGCCGTTACGGCCTGTTTTGCTGCAATTAATATGCTTTATGCACCAGGGTGCAGCCACAAGTTGGCATGACCTGTGATGAGCGCGGCAGCACTGTGGCTTGCCACCTGTTGAGCACCACGCCGGAGCGCGGCAACGGCAAGACTTAGTTTGCCTTAACCTATTGCCCGCCTGCGCCGTTGCAGGCCTAAATTTTATGCTAGTACGATGATAGTTTACCAGGGCGGAGATTGGTGGCGGGCCTTGTGGCACTTTCACACCTCGGCAGTTATTCGCTTGCTGCTGAAGCGCGTAGCCCTTGTTGGGCTGTATGGTTCGGCCATTGCCATCGTAAGTCTGGACTTCCACACCCTCAACGTGCGCATCGGGCGGGAGTACCTCTCCATCCTAGGGATTTTGCTCAGCTTGCTGCTCGTGTTCCGCACCAACACGGCCTACGACCGCTACTACGAAGGCCGCAAGGTGTGGGGCGTGCTCGTATCGCAGTGCCGGGGCTTGGCCATGGAAATGAACGCCCTGCTGCCGCGCGAAGCCAAATCGAGCCGCCGCTACTTCGCCGCCCTCATCTCCAACTTTCCCATTGCCCTCGAGGGCAGCCTGCGCAACAAGCCCCGCTTCGATAAGATGGAGGCTACCCCCGACATCATCGAGCGTCTGCAAAAAGCTGAGAACGTGGCCTCTACCATCATTGCCGTTATTATGGAGAGCGTGGAGCAGCTGCGCCAGGTCCAGATTTTCGACCCCATTCACCTCGTCAACCTCAAGCAGCACTACCTAAGCATGATGTCGGTGAACGGCACCTGCGAGCGCATTAAATCCACGCCCATTCCGTATTCCTACAGTTTTTTCATCAAATGCTACATCACCGTTTTTATTATGGTGATGCCCCTGGTGCTGGTCGATTCCTGCGGCTGGTGGATGGTGCCCATCACCATGATTGGGGCCTATGCCATGCTGGGCCTGGAAATGATTGGCAATGAGATTGAAAACCCGTTCGGCTACGACAGTAATGACCTGCCCATCACGCAGCTATCCAACAAAATCCGGGTCAGCGTGCACGACCTGCTGGGCGTAGAACTGCCCGCCGAGAAAAAAGCCCTCGCCACCGTGCCCTACAGCGTGGTGCACTAGCCGCTACCAAACTGAAATAGTGAGGCCGTTGCGCATCGTGCCGGGTGAGGCGTCCAAACACTAAAATAGTGAATAATTCAATCGAATCCCCGTTTTTTTAGATTTTTCTCCCATCCGTAGACCTTTTTTTTAACCCTGCGTATATGCGCCTCGTTGCGATACGCTCCCCTCGCGTTTGATTCTTCTTAACATCCAATCCCATATTCCATGCAACCATTAACCTTTACTCAAAAGCTGTTGCGACAGCGAAGCTTCTTCAATTTCCTCATTCCGCTCTTTGCCGTGTTTGTCGGTTTGTGCGCGTCAACTTCTGTTAACGCTCAACAATCAACGGCGACCTTCCGCAACGTGATTGTCACCTACGGCACAACAGCTGCCACCGGAAGCACTAACACCTATGATGCTACCGCAACCCGGCCAGGTCCTGTTCCCCCTCCTGCTGCAAACACTAATGGCATTTTCGACGGGACGGACTTTGGACCGATTAGCGTAAGCACTGGCAGCTTGCTGTTGCAAGGAGGTACCATTGCAATCGAGGAAAAAGGCGGCGAGAAATATTTTCAGGCGTTTGTTGATTTTGGCGTGGCTAAGGGTCTCCTGACAGATGCGTTAGGTCCTACTCTAAATCAGTCTGTCCAGTTGACAGAGGAAAGCTACAACCCAAGCACTCAGATTCGTACTTTCTCTCTTAACACAGCGGCGCGCAATATTCTAGCCTTAGCAATGCAAGCTGGCACGCCTGGCACCAGCTACCGCTTTGACATAGGTGTCCGTGCGTTAGGTGAAATCGCCAGTGGTCCCGATGCCGGCGGAGTTACCATTAACGCTCGGCGCCGTAGGTCGGTATTTACCGCGACTGGGGCTGTTACTATTCCTCCTACGCTTACGGGTACTACGGCTTTCATCGCTTCTCCTAGCCTTGGTAACGCTACCTACGACGTTAACAATGTTTCTGCGACAAATCCTGATTTAAATAACGCTTTTCTAGGGTCGTACGATGTAAACACCGGTCAACTGGTGCTTAACGGTGGCACGGCCACTACTAATGAGAATGGGCCTAACACTATCAGTAGCGTTATCCTTTATTACCGGGTTCGTTCCTCCGCCAACGGTGGCGGTGCCTTCCAATCCATTGACTTGACTCAAACCGGCTTTGTCGATAATGCTGATGGTTCGCGGACACGGACATTCAGCCTTTCTAATGCCGCACGCAACCTGTTGGCAGGCATTGGTGCAACGGGTAATTACAACCTCGATGTGTACCTGCAGGCCAGTGGTGTCAACAACTCTACTAACCCGAATAGGTCTTTTACTGTGACAGATGACAATGGTGGTCAGTACTACATTGCCAACTTCATCGTCAACGGTACACCTTTTGTCACCACCGTATGGACCGGCGGAATCAACGATAACTGGTTTGATGCTCGAAACTGGACCAACGGCGTTCCCAATAGCACCACGAACGCCACCATTCCAAACTTTCCAAGTGGTACTGCCAATCCGTATCCGAACATCTACAGCGACGCCGTTAAGCCTCCTACGGCGGAAACGACGGAAACCAACCCCGACGGTACTACTATCATCATCCCGGCCAGCCCTGGCTATAGCAATATCGGGACCGGCAACGCACAGGTGCGCAATTTGGTGTTACAGGCTACTTCGCAACTAGACCGTAGTATTTTGCGCCTAGTAGTAGGACGGCTTGATGTGTTGGGTGATTTCATAAACGAACAAGGCAGCTTTATTCAGCGTGCGGCACCCATCATTAGCTTCAAAGGAGGAAACCAAACAATTAGCGGCTCGGCTAACGGCTTTTCGAACGTGGAAATTGATGGCACTCCAGGCAGCATCAAAACTCTTGTCACTAACTTTAACGTCCGTGCTGGCGGTTATTTGAAGTTTATCAATGGCATTCTCGTAACTAACGGTTCCGCGGTGAGCACTAACTACGTGGAGCTGGAAGGAACGCTTACCAACTCTACTACCTCTGTCGTGACGCCTGCCGCCCAATTAATTGGCGAAACCGAAACCAGCTACCTGCGCGGTTTTATCAAGACTACGCAAACCGCCGCTACCAACTCGGCTCAAAACTTCGGTAACATCGGCCTCACGCTTACTTTCACGGGTACTACCGAGCCCGGTGCTGTGTTTGTTACCCGCAATACCACCGGCAATACACAGCCATCGGCTTTTGGCGGTTCTACCCCTAAGCCCGGTATTCGCCGTACGTTTGGTGTGCAGCCTGGCAACGCGGCCGGTGCAAGGGCCAAGTTGGAGTTCCGCTACCTCGACAATGAGTTATCGAACCTGCGACTAAATGACGGCTCCCTTAACGGTAGCGTAGACGAGAGCAAACTGTCGCTGTACATATCCAGCAACGGCACCAACACATACAACCAGTTAGGCCGTGACGCTCTTGCGAACAATGTCTTGACCAAGAACGAGGTTACTGCTTTCAATACTTTCACTTTGAGCGAGGCGCTGGTGAATCCCCTGCCCGTCACGCTAATTTCCTTCGATGCCAAGCGCGTGGGTGATGATGCTTTAGTGACTTGGGAAACGGCTACCGAAATCAATAGCAAGGGCTACAACGTGCAGGTATCGAGCGACGGCAAGACGTTCCGCACCGTTGGGTTCGTTGCCAGCGAGTTGGCCAACAGCGCTGTGACCAAATCGTACCGCTTCACCGACACCGAAAAGAACAAAGTGGGCGTGCGCTACTACCGCTTGGAGCAACTGGACCTGGACGGCAAAACGGCCTTCTTTGCGCCGCGCGCCGTTACGTTCGAAGGCCGAGCTACCGCTTCGGGTGTGTTGGCTTACCCCAACCCCTTCACCAACGAAGTACGCCTGAATCTGACCTCCGCCACCGAAGGCAACGCCTTGGTGCGCATTTCCGACATGACCGGCCGCGTGGTTGGCCAGCGTCAGATTGTTCTTACCAAAGGTGCTAACGATGTGGAAGTAACCAGCGTGAACGATTTGAAGGGCGGCCTCTACCTCCTGAATGTGACGTTGCCCAACGGCGAAACCAAGACGATGAAAGTAGTGAAGCAATAAACCGCCACTTTTCTTCGGCTAACAAGAAACGCCGGTCTCCGCAAGGAGGCCGGCGTTTCTTGTTGTTTGGGGAGTAGTGCGTGCTTTCGCCTGTGCCGGGGCAGCCTACCGCACAGGACAAAGCAGGTAATGCGTGCTATTACCCGCGGGGCATCGAAGTACCCGGCTTGCTGGACTTGGCGGCCGGGCGGAACATGGGGTCCACCGCGTCCATGTCGATGAAGTGCGAGAAGGTGTCGCCGCGCAGGCCCAGGCGGATGGTTTCGAGGCTTACCACTTCGTTGGGGGCAATGTTGCCGAGGTTTACATTGGCTCCCAACAGCTTGATAAACCAGACCTGCTGCGCTTTCTGTGGGGCTTCCCACAAAATCTTTTCCGAAGGAATCTTGGTCAGGATTTCTTCCACCAGTCCCGAGCGTACCTCGCCGGTGCTGCGGAACAGGCCAACGTTGCCGCCCTCCCGGGCTTCGCCGATGACCTTGATGGCCCCGGCTGCCAGTTCGGTTTCCATCTGCGAAATCCATTTGTAAGGCGGAATGATTTTCTCCGCATCTTTTGAGCCTACTTCGCTCAGCACCCGCACGTACTTGCTCAGCTCGCGGATGTACTCGCATTTGCGCTCGTGGTCGAGGTCGATGCTGCCGTCCGATACCTCGGCATACTCCATGCCGTAGGTGTCCAGCAGGCGGCGGTAATCATCGAACTGGTTCCGGATAATAAAAGCTTCGAACAGCGTGCCCCCGAAATACACCGGGATGTCGGCCGCGCGATAAATTTCGAGCTTGCGCTTCAGGTTGGGCACCACGTAGGAGGTGGCCCAGCCCAGCTTCACCACGTCGGTGTAGGCCCCGCCTACTTCCAGAAAATCCTCCACTTCGCGCAGGCTCATGCCCTTGTCCATAACCATGGTGTAGCCTTGTTCGCGGGGCTTGGGGGTGCGGTCGGGAAGTTGTGAAAGGTCGTAATTCATTAATTTAATGTGAAGATGAATGCGGATGTGAAAATGTGGAAATGCAGATTCTTCAGCCAAAGCCAGCACCCACAAAAAACCGCCTGCGTTGGCGCAGGCGGTTGCAAAAGTAGTGCTTAGCTCATTGTGGCACCTCGCCTGAGAGCGGTGCCACCCATTTTCACATTTCCATATCAGCACATTCGTCCATTCCCTTTATTTCCGAAATTGCTCAATCAGCTTGCGCAGGCCCGGCTGCTCGCGCAATTCGGGGAAGTAGTCGAACAGCAGAATGTGCTGCTCGTAGTTGAGCGTGAGGGCCGTTTCCAGCGTGTTGTAGGCTTCGCGCATGCGGCCATCGGCCAGCAGGTAGGCACACAGCATGTAGTGGAAATGGGCCTCGTGCGGATGGAGGTTTACCGCGTGCTGCACCAGGTCCACGGCCTCGGAAAAGTGGCCCTGCTCGTAGAGAATGGCGCTCCAGCTCACCCAGCCCTGGGCATCGTCGGGCGCCACTTCGGTGGCCTTTTCGTAGGCCTCCAGGGCACTCACCACATTGCCCACGTGGTTTTCGGCCGCGCCCAGCGCCGACCAGTACTCGCCGCTCTCGGCATACAGCTCGGTGGCCTTGCGGAAGAAGTGCAAAGATTCAAACCACTTGCCTTGCTCTTGCAGCAGCACCCCCTGGCCAAACCAGGCTTCGTCCATCTCGGGGTTTAGCTCCAGGGCCTGGCGGTAGTAGCGGCGGGCGGGCTCCCACTCGCGCAGCTTTTCGTAGCACTCGCCGATGTTGCAGAGCGCCTCGTCCGTAGGCTCGCCGGCCGGGTAGGCCAGCTCGAACTCCGGAATGGCCTTCTGATACTCCTGCTGGCACACAAACGTGTCGGCCAGCCAGTGGTGTGCATCAAAGAAATCGGGGCTGATGGTCACGGCAAAGTCAAACGATTCGGCCGCTTTGGTGAAGTCCTCCCGGCGGTACCAGTACTGGCCCAGGTTGTACCAGGCCGTGGCCGAATACGGGTCGTCGTCGGTGAAGCGCTTAAAGAACTCCTCGTGCTCCTCCAGCCGGGCCGTGATGTCGAGGCAATGCAGGAGTTCCTGCACGCCGGTTTCGTTGTCCGGGTTGAGGCGCAGGCTCTGCTTGTAGTGCTTGGCCGCGCTCTTGAACTTCTGCCAGCTTTGGAAGGCCAGGCCGAGGTTGAAGTGAATGTCCTCCCGCTCGGGCTCCTGCTCCAGGCCGGCCCGAAAAAACTCCACCGCCTGGCCAAATTCACCCCGCTGCGTGCTGATGATGCCCCGCGTCACGGCCACATCGGCGTTGGTCGGGTCCAGGGCCGCTACCTCGTCAATCTGGCGCTCGGCTTCGGTGTAGTCGCCGCGCATGGCCGTCACTTGGGCACGGTCAATCAGCAGCTCGGTCGAGAAGGGGTACTGGCCCAGCGCGGCCTCGCAGGCCTGCAAGGCCTTGTCAAATTCGGCGCTGGTAACATAGTGGTCAATAATATTTTCGAAGTCTTCTAAGTCGAAGAAAACAGGCTCCTGCTGGGCCACCATGCGCTCGAAGCGCCGCACGGTATCCAACACAGCCCGGTGGTTTTCAAAATGTTCGTTCATGCGCATAAAATCGCAGTTAAGTGGATTAATCGGGTTTTGCGGACCAGCGAACCTAAAAGGCCGGGCTACTTGCCTTGTGGCCTTTCGGGGCTATTCCACTCCACTTCTTTCGTACTCTATCAATAGTAACAAATATTGGGCGAAACCGTGCAATCCGGTTGTTGCTAAGATACGACAACCGCAGCGGAGCCGGCTGGGTTTATTGCTAATTCGGCCGCGCACCACGCCAGTGTCTCGGCTAAAGGCCGGAATCCTAGGCCGGTAGCGCTTTGCACTTTGGCGTGGACATATACCACGGGCTGGCGTCCGGCCCGGGCTGTATCTTTCGTGATGAGCGGACGCGCGCCCGTGAGCACGGCCCGGACGTGCTCCAAGCGCCAGATGATTTCGGCCGCCCAGCCGGGCACCGCCACCGTGGGCGGTCGGCGCTGCATGGCCGCCGCCGCCGCCCGGAAAAACTCGGCCAGCGGCACCGCTTCCGCGCTCAGAATGTAGCGGTTGCCGCTCAGCATGGGCTGGTCGAGCGTGAGGGCCAGCAACTGCGCCACCACGTCGCGCACATCCACAAAGTTGACCAGGCCCCGCGTATAGAAACGGTGCTGCTGGTGCGCGTAGCGCAGCAGGCGGGTGCTGCTGCGGTGCCAGTCGCCCGGGCCCAGCACCACCGACGGATTGACGATAATCGCCGACAAGCCCTCGGCCACGCCGCGCCATACTTCCAGTTCGCCCAGGTACTTAGAGGTGGCGTAAGATGGATGGGCCGCGCCCAGGTCCCAGGTAGCGGTTTCGGTTACGGTGAGCGCCGCGTTTGGGGCGGCGATGTTGCCGGCCGCCGGCCCGCCCAGCGCCGCCACCGACGACACGTGCGCCAGCCGAATGCCCGGGTGCGCCAGGCAAGCATCCACCACGGCCGCCGTGCCCTCTACGTTCACCTCAAGCAGCAAGTCCTCGTCCTGCGGGGCATACGATACCAGCCCGGCGCAGTGAAACACATGCGTTACCTCGGCGGTGATGGCCGAGCGCAACAGTTCCGTGTCGAGCAGGTCGCCGGCCAGCCATTCCACGCCTGTGGCCGCATCGGTGGGCACGGCCCCGCGGTGCAGGGCCCGCACCGCCAGCCCGCGGGCCCGCAACGCCCGCAACAGAAAGGAACCAATAAGGCCAGTACCACCGGTAACGAAAACCATTTAATATAGTGGTTAATGATTAGTGGTTAACGGTTAATGGTTAGTAATTTTTTATGGGGATTAACCGTTAACCATTAATCACTAACCGCTACAACAGTGTATTATTCAGCAGCGGAAGTTGGAGGAGCTTTTCCATGTGCGGCAGGGGCAGGGCCCGGCGCAGCAGCGTATCGGTGTGGCGTAAGTGGTGCGTATCGGTCCCTACAAAGTCCACCAAGCCCGCGTCAATCAGCTGTTCGGCCACTTTTTTGGCGGCGGGGGAGTAGTAGCCCGCGAGAGAATTCAGGTTTATCTGGAGAAGCACCCCGTAGTCGCGGCGGAGCTTTTCTACTTCGGCAAACCGGCCGTAGAAGTACGTGTAGCGCTCCGGATGCGCCAGTACCGGCTGGTAGCCGCGGCCCTGCAAGTCGAAGATGGTTTCGAATAAGTTGAGCGGCTCGTTCATGTAGGAAGTTTCGAAGAGTAGGTAGCGCTTGTCGCCCCCGAAGGTGAGCATCTCGGTGCCATCGGCCAGTTTACGCCCCAAAAACTCGTCGAGGTAATACTCGGCGGCGCATTCCAGTTCTACATCGCCCAGGCCCGCGCTGGCTGCGGCTTCCCGCAATTGTAGCAGCGCAGCCCGGATGCCCTCCGGCGTATTCTTGTAAAAGTCGCCCATGATGTGGGGCGTCATTATCAGTTTCCGGTAGCCCAACTCACGCAATGCCCGCAACAGGTCCAGGGAGTGTTCCAGCGTTTCTGCGCCATCATCGAGGCCGGGCAGCAGATGCGAGTGCATGTCGGCCCCTAGCACGGCCAGCGTGGCAGTAGCAACCGCTGGCGCGTGCGCAGCGGCCGCTTCTCCTCCAAAAAGCCGTTGCCAAAGCGAAGCCATCAACTATGCCAGGGGTTAAGTAAAGAATTTCTTCAGCTTTTCGCTAAAGGTCAGCGGTTTGGCGGCAGGCTCTTCATAGTAGCCCTGGCCGTATGCCCCGTAGCCATAGCCGTAGCCGTAGCCATAGCCATAGCCGTAGCCGCCACCCGCCTGGGCATCGTTGAGAATGGTGCACATGCGGGTGAAATTGTTGCTGCGAATCAGCCGGTTCATGTTCTTAATGAAGGCTTTGCGCGAGTAGCCGGCCCGAACGATGTAGAGCGGAATATCGGCCTTGCGCATAATCAGGATGCCGTCAGTTACCAAGCCTACCGGCGGCGTGTCAATCAGAATTACGTCGTACGTGAGAAACAACTCCTTAATCATCGTGTCGAACCGGTCGCTCAGAATCAGCTCCGACGGGTTCGGCGGCGTCGGACCGGCCGAAATGAATTGCAACGAGTCAATGGCCGTGGGCTGAATGCACTCCTGCACGCTGTGGCGCTCAATGAGAATGGTGCTCACGCCCCGCGTGTTCTCCGCCCCAAAGGCAAGGTTTATCTTCGGCTTGCGCATGTCCAGGTCCAGAATGATGACTTTTTGCCCGGAAAGCGCAATGATACCGCCCAGGTTCACCGTCACAAACGTTTTGCCTTCGCCCGAGATGGTCGATGTCACCGAAATCAGCCGCTTTTTTTTGGCCGAACTGATAAAGTCCAGGTTTGTTCGAATGGAGCGAATAGACTCGGATATGGCAGATTTGGGGTTTTTGTCCACCACCAAGCGCGATATCTCCATCTTTTCCTTGTCGTAGGTAGGGATAATGCCGAGTACGGACGCTTTGGTGCTGCGCTCCAGCTCCCGCACGTTCGTCACGGTGTTGTGCATAAAGTACCGCACCGCAATCAGTCCCAAGCCCAGTATCAGGCCACCGGCCAGGCCCGCCGCGTACACGATGAGACGCACCGGGAAAATAGGCTCTACCGGAGCTGAAGCGGCCGATAGAATCTGAAAATCGGCAGTGTTACCGGCTTTCTGGATGTTGAAGTCAATCCTTTTGCCAAACAGCGTGAGGTAATTCTGCGTGTAGAGGCCCAGCGGGCGCTCCAGGCGGGCCTGGGCAGTGGCTTTGACGGGCAGGCCCTCCAGCACCGTGTTAAGCTCTCCTACCTTCGAATCCAGCAATTCCAGCTTGCGGCGCAACAGTTTTTGGTCCTGCCGCAATAGGCGGGCAATGTTGTCGCGCGTGAAAGCCAAGCTAGCCTCTTTCAATTGCACCGCTTCCGTCTCGGGGGTGCTGGACCGCAGAATGCGGCGCAGGTCGAATTGCTGGCCGTTTAGCTCCGTCAGGGCGGCCGTCAACTGAGGGTCTTCGATGCCGACCAAACCGGGAATGCTTTGTTCCACGGTTGCAGTTTCGGACGTGGTGATGCGGTCTTGGGAAGCCAGCCGGCTGATTTCAGCCAGCAAGCTCATCTTTTCTTCCAAATCGGTCCGGTCCTCCTCCAGCTTTTCCAGCTTGGCTCTGATAAGGGTAACGTCCGATTTCACATCGTACGTCTTGTTGCGTTCCGTGAAGCTCTGCAGCTTGTCTTCGGCATCTTGCAGGCTGCGCTGGGTTTCACTCAGGGTTTGGTCCAAAAAGCGCAGCTGCTTCGCCGTCGATTCCGATTTGCGGGCCAGCTTTTCCTGCAAATACACCGTATCGATTTTATTGACGATGCCTTGGGCCTTGGTTGCGTTGAAGTCAGTGAATGAAATTTGAATCGTATTAGCCTCCGGATTCACGATTTCTACCGCCAAGTTCTTATCAAGGTAACTATTGACGGCCGCCTCGTTCTGGATGGTGAAATGGTAGTCCTGCTCGGTCACGCTCTCATTGAGCTGTTCTGTGCCGGTTATCTCAAGCTTGATGCCCGGCAGGGTAATGGCTTGCCCCAGGGCAAATTCGCCGTCTACGGGTCGCCCTTGGGCCACATAATCGAGCTTGAAACGCTGCAGGCTTAGGAATTTTAGGTTGAACTTCCGGTTGTAGAGCAAAGGGTCCGAAACGGTGTAGCGGACGTGAAATGGCGAGGAACCGTACAGTTCTGTTTCCAGCACCGTGCCCTGCACGTAGTAGTTCACGTCCAGCGCCAGCGAGTCCTTCAGCCGGCGGTAGATGATGCCGGATTTAATCAACTCGACTTCACCGGCCAGCTTGTTGCGCGTTTTGTCGCCGCCTGCCGCGGCTGGCAGCCCCGACAGGCCCAGGGCATCGGCTTCGGCGCGCTCGTCAATTTTGAGGAGCGAAGCTGATTTATACACTGGTTTAGTATAGCGTAAATACAGCCACGAAGCCGTGAGCCCCAAGGCGATAAGGAGTATCATCCATAGCAAGCTGCGCCGGGCCACCAGCACCAAAGTGGATAGGTCCAGCCCGGCCGACTCATCCTCTTCATCGGCAGATGCCCCCGCAAAGGGGGTAGTCGGCGGGGCCGCCACATTGCCGGTTGCATTGCGAATGAGCTCTTCTAATTCGGTATTTTCGTTCATAGCCATTGCAATGGAATTGCCAACTTATGCCTTGGGCGTACCCATTTCATGCATACGCGCGGCCGATGCAAGCGACAGGGCATGCCCTATTTGTTCCTGATTTGAGAGATAATGAAATAGGTCGTCGTCAATAATAAGCCGGATAAGCTAATAATAGGTCCGGCTTCGGCCAGCCCGTCGAGGAATGGCCGCCGAATAGGCTCTACGTAAATCACGTCGTTCGGCTCTACTTGCAGGCTGGCCCGCCGCATGCCGTCCAAGGTTGATAAATCAATTTGTTGCACCCGTGGGTTCTTTAAATCGCCGCGAATGATGCGAATATTGTCCGCCCGCCCGCCGTTGCGGTACAGGCCATTGCCGCCGCCACCGCCGTTGCCATCGACGCCACCAGCCAGCGCGAGCACTTCCAGCAAGTTCATGTTGTCGTTGGTGAGCGGAATAACCTGCCCACCCACGGCCCCCAGGATGATGACCCGGTTGTTGGCAACGCGGGTCGACACGAAGGGCTCGGTGTAGTATTTGGTGAAAAGGATTGCCAGGGTGCTATCGGCTTCCAACAGGGTGAGGCCACTGAGGCGCACCCGGCCCACCATGGGAAGCACGGCGGTGCCATCGGCCTGAACCAGAAACGCAGAGCCGCCGGTGGCGGGCCCAGCCCCTTGGCCGGTATTGCGCGCCGTTCCGCGGGCCGTTTGGCCGCCTACTACGCTGCCGCCGCCCGGTATCCCGCCGCTGGGCTGGCCAAACTGCAACTCGCCGTTGGGGTCCAAAATGCGTTCGCCGCGGTTGGTATTAACCCGAACTTCTACAAAGTCATTGGCCTGGATGACATAATTGCGCTCCGTGCGGTTCACGGCAATGCGCAGCTTGGTGCTGTCCAGTTGCCGCCCCTGGCTGTCGGTAAGCCGAAACAGCGTGCGCTGATGGTAGTACTTGGAGGACAGGCACGAGGAAAAAAGCAGCATGGCGGGCAGCACCAGCAGCCATAGCCGCGCAAGGCGGAGAAGGGAATATGTCGGCATGAAGGCCAATTAAGTCGGAATCAAACGAAAAAAAATGAAAACATTTGGCCGAGCCAGCCAGGTTCTCTCCAAAAAGCCTCAAAAGTAACGCTTTTGCCGCGCCCTTTCAACATCAGGGGTTTACGGGGCTCCGCCCTGCAAACGTTTTCAACTAGCTGACCCGTACTTTTGTGGTCCTTAAATCTGACTGCCACCGGCGGCGGATGTAGCTGCCTTTGCCTTTTCTTTATTCCCACCCTCATTTCCCCTTCCATGGAAGCCGTAGCCACCGAAAACCAAACCATGATAGCGCAGATGGTGCGCGATTTTGGCGCCCAGTACATCAAGCCCGATATGATGAAATGGGATGAAAGCCAGGAGTTTCCCATTGATGTTTTCCACAAGCTCGGCGAGCTGGGCCTGATGGGCGTGCTCGTGCCCCAGGAGTACGGCGGAGCCGGTTTTGGCTACGTGGAGTACGTCACGGCCATTGCCGAGTTGGCCAAGATTGACGGCAGCATTGGCCTGAGCATGGCGGCGCACAACTCGCTCTGCACCGGCCACATCCTGCAGCACGCTTCCGAGGAGCAGAAGCACAAGTACCTGCCCAAGCTGGCCAGCGGTGAGTGGATTGGTGCCTGGGGCCTCACCGAGCCCAACACCGGGTCCGACGCCGGCAACATGCGCACCACCGCCGTGCTCGACGAGAGCGGCGACTATTATATTATTAACGGGGCTAAAAACTTTATCACCCACGGCAAATCCGGCAACGTGGCCGTGGTGATTGTGCGGACCGGCGAAGTGGGCGACTCCCACGGCATGACGGCCTTCATCATCGAGCGCGGCACGCCGGGCTTCGAAGCCGGCCGCAAGGAGGACAAGCTCGGGATGCGGGCTTCGGAAACCACCGAGCTTATTTTTACCGATTGCAAAGTTCCCAAGGAGAACGTCATCGGCAAGGTGGGCGATGGCTTCGTGCAGAGCCTGAAAGTGCTCGATGGCGGTCGCATCAGCATCGCGGCCCTTAGCCTGGGCATCGCCCAGGGGGCCATGGAGGCGGCCACGAAGTACAGCAAGGAGCGCCACCAGTTCAACCAGCCCATCAGCAGCTTTCAGGGCATTGCCTTCAAGCTGGCCGACATGGCCACCGAAATCGAAGCCGCCAGCCTGCTCACCTACCGCGCCGCCGACATGAAGGACCACGGCCTGAACGTGAACCTGGAATCGGCCATGGCCAAGCTCTACGCCTCCGAAGTGTGCGTGCGCGTCGCCAACGAAGGCGTACAAATCTTTGGCGGCTACGGCTACACCAAGGACTACCCGGCCGAGAAATACTACCGCGACGCCAAGCTCTGCACCATCGGCGAGGGCACCAGCGAAATCCAGAAACTGGTTATCGCCCGCGCCCTTCTTAAGTAGGACCGCAGATTTAACGGATTTTAACGGATGAAACGGGTTTTTTGTGATTCTGCTTCTGACGCGTTGGGAGTAAAATGGCCCGAATTGGCGCGCCTGACGCGAAACCACAAAAAATCCGTTTCATCCGTTAGAATCTGTTAAATCTGTGGTCTATCTTTGCGGCCCGGTTTATACCGCACTCCTCAGAAATCTCCCTCATTCCCAGATATGATTATCATTCAAATCAAAGACAACGAATCGGTTGACCGCGCTCTGAAGCGCTTTAAAAAGAAATTTGAGCGCACCGGCGTCCTGAAGGAGCTGCGTCGTCGCACGTTCTTCCAGAAGCCCAGCATCACGGAGCGCAAGATGAAGCAGAAGGCAGTTTACAAGCTGGCTACCTACGGCCAGCCCGGCGAATAGCCCGAAAGTTTTCGGTCCGTTTAGCTTTGTTGAGAACCGGCTGGTTTGCCTCTGTTGGCAAGCTGGCCGGTTTTTTCGCGTCCATACCGGAGCGGTAAGTTTGGTGGAAAATAAAAAAATGTTACATTGGATGCCCGGCCCAACCGCTGGGCATTTTTGGTGTTGGTATGGATGCTTTTCTTGATTTTCTGCGCTTTGAGCGGCGCTACAGTCCCCACACGCTGGTGTCGTACCAGACGGACCTGAGCCAGTTTGCCGCCTACCTGAAATCGGCCTATGAGCTGGCCGACCCTGCCCAAGCCACGCACCCGCTCATCCGGGGCTGGGTGGTGGAACTGATGCAGCAGGACCTGGACCCGCGCACCGTGAACCGCAAAGTAGCCTGCCTGCGCTCTTACTATAAGTTTCTGTTGCGGGCCGGCAGCATCGAAGCCAACCCCATGCTGCGCATCAAAGCCCCGAAAATGGCCAAGAAGCTGCCCGAGTTCGTGCCCGAAGAGGCGCTGAACGGTCTGCTGAACTCCTTCGAGTTTGGGGATGACTTTGCCGGGCAGCGCGACCAGCTGGTGCTGGAAATGCTCTACGGCACCGGCATCCGCCTCTCCGAGCTCATCGGTATTCACGCCGACGACGTGAGCCTGGGGGCCAGCACCGTGCGCGTAACCGGCAAAGGCAACAAGCAGCGCCTCGTGCCCTTGAACCCCACCCTGAAGCTGGTAATTGAGAAATACCAGGCCAAACGGGCGCACGAGTTTGGGGCGGTGGGTGGCCCGTTGCTGCTCACCGACAAGGGCGACGCGATGTACGACAAGTTCGTGTACCGCACCGTGAAGCACTACCTGAGCCAGATTACTACCTCCGGGGCGCAGCAGCACCCGCACGCGTTGCGGCACGCTTTTGCCACGCACCTGCTGGGCAAGGGGGCCGACCTTAATTCCATCAAGGAATTGCTGGGCCACGCCAGCCTGGCGGCCACGCAGGTGTACACGCACCTGTCCGTCGACCGCCTGAAATCCGTATTTGAACAGGCCCACCCACGGGCCTGAGTTTGTGTTTACCCTTTTACCTCTTAATTACCCGCTTTATGAAAGTACAGATGCATTCGGTGCACTTCGACGCCGACCAGAAACTGCTTGATTTTGTTCAGCAACGTTTGAATAAGCTGGAAACTTTTTACGATAAAGTCACCGAAGGGGAAGTAATCATGCGCCTCAACAACAAGGACGGTGTGGACAACAAGACTGTAGAAATAAAGCTGCTGGTCCCCGGCAATATTCTGTTTAGCCAGGAAGATGCCGCTTCCTTCGAAGCGGCCGCTGATGCGGCGGCGGAGAGCCTGCGCCGCCAAATCACCAAGCATAAGGAAAAGGCGCTGACGCATTAAATTTCAGCTGTTAGCTAATAGCTTTTAGCCGTTAGCTTTTCCAGCCAAACACCAAAAAGCCCCACCTGATTTTGTCAGGTGGGGCTTTTTATTGTGCCGAAACAGCAGGAAGCTAACAGCTATAAGCCATTGGCTAAAAGCTAATTAAGACCGAACTCAGCCTTAATCTGGGGCACGTAGTCAAGCTTTTCCCAGGTGAATGTTTCGAAGGTTTTGGTTTCGCCGCTGGGCATCGCCACGTTCACGGTGCCGGGCTGGCGGCCCATATGGCCATACGCCGCGCTTTGGGCAAAAATGGGGTTCTGAAGCCCAAAACGCCGCACGATGGCGTAGGGACGCAGGTCGAACAGCTTGTTTACTTTCTCGGCTACTTCGCCGTCGGTGAGGAGCTGGCCGCTGCCGTTCTTGGCCTTGGTGGTGCCGTAGGTGGTCACGAACACGCCCACGGGCTGGGCCACGCCGATGGCGTAGGCCACCTGCACCAGCACTTGGTCGGCCACGCCGGCGGCCACCAGGTTTTTGGCGATGTGGCGGGCGGCGTAGGCTGCCGAGCGGTCTACTTTCGACGAGTCTTTGCCGGAGAAAGCCCCGCCACCGTGGGCACCCTTGCCGCCGTAGGTATCCACGATGATTTTGCGGCCGGTGAGGCCCGAATCGCCGTGGGGACCGCCGATGACGAACTTGCCGGTGGGGTTGATGTGGTAGGTAATCTGGTCGGTAAACAAGGCCTGGGCGTCGGCGCTCAGGCCGGCTTTTACGCGCGGAATGAGGATGGCCAGCACATCGGCTTTGATTTTGTCGAGCATCACGGCTTCCGACGCGTCAAACTCGTCGTGCTGGGTGCTGATGACGATGGTGTCGATGGCTTCGGGCCGGTGGTCGTCCGAATAGCGGATGGTGACCTGGCTCTTGGCGTCGGGGCGCAAGTAGGTCATTTCGTGGCCCCCGCGGCGAATGGCGGCCAATTCCTGGAGCAGGCGGTGCGAGAGGTCGAGGGCCAGCGGCATGTAGTTGGCCGTTTCGTGGCTGGCGTAGCCGAACATCATGCCCTGGTCGCCGGCACCCTGGTCTTCGTCCTTGGCCCGCTCTACGCCCTGGTTGATGTCGGGCGACTGCTCGTGCAGGCGGTTCATCACCTCGCAGGTGTCGGCATTGAAGAGGTATTCGGGCTTGTTGTAGCCGATGCGGCGAATGGTTTCGCGGATAATGGGCTCGGCATCGACGTGGGCCGTGGACTTAATTTCCCCGGCCACGAGGGCAAAATCCGTGGTTACGAGCGTTTCGCAGGCTACTTTGGCGGTGGGGTCCTGGCGCAGGTATTCGTCGAGAATAGCGTCAGAAATCTGGTCGGCAACTTTATCAGGATGGCCTTCCGAAACCGATTCGGAAGTGAACAGATAGGGCATTGAAAGCGCGAAAAGGGCGGAAGATTAAAAAAACAAAGCACCTAACCAACCAAAAACGAGGGGCAGACGCGGCACAAAACTACGGAAATCCGAGCTATTGGCGGTTGATGGGCGCATGATACGGCGGGCGCACTCAATTGGTCCATTGCTTAATAAGCAGGTAGAGCCAAATAATTCCGTGAATTGGCCCACGGAATTCAAGCAAGCGGCGGTGGTTTGATTAAAGCATTCTGGCTACAACTGCGCCAGGCGGCCACCGTCGACAACCAGTGTGGTGCCGTGCACAAAGCTGGCCTCGGACGAAGCCATAAAAGCAATGGCGGCGGCGAGTTCTTCGGGCTGGCCCACGGTGGCTTTGTCTATTTTTTCAATGCCGTTTTTCACGTTGGGGTTGTCCCAGAGCATGGGCGTGTCCACGGCCCCGGGGGCCACGGCGTTGATGCGGGTCTGCCGGTAGTCGAGTTCCTGGCTCATGCCGCGCACGAAGGCTTCGAGGCCACCCTTGCTGGTGGCGTAGGACACCACGCTGGCGGTGGTTTGGTGGGCGTGCACCGAGCTAATGGCCACAATGGCGCTGCCTTTGGGCATGTGGGGCAAGCAGAGCTGGGTGAGCTGGGCCAGCGAGCGCAGGTTCACCAGCATCAACAAATCCCACTTTGCCAGGGGCAAGTCCACCAAAGGGTCGAAGGTCATCATGGCCGCATCGCACACCAACACATCTACGCGGTGGTATTTGGCCAATATTTTCCTGACGGTGGCGGTGATATTGGCGGGTTTGGATAGGTCGCAGCTCATGAAAATGGCTTGGCCCCCGGCTTTTTTGATGATTCGGACGGTTTCGGCCCCGTCGGCTTTGTCGCGGCCCAGTGCGATGATGATGCCGCCTTCGGCACCGAGCCGTACGCAGGCCGCCCGGCCGATACCCGAAGTTCCGCCCGTGACCAGGCACACTTTATCTGTAAAACGCATTGGAGAAGGATTGATAATTAAGCCCGGCACCTCATTGGCCGGTGCGTTACGCAACACAACCGGAAGCCGCCGCCTTTGGCTGTCCGAACTGCGAAATTCAGGCGGCCACGACCGGGAGCGTCAGCTTTTCGCACACCAGCACCACGGGCCGGCCGCGCAGGTCGGTGGTAGCAAAGAGGTATACCTCGCCGCCTTCCCGAATACCGGTACGGCGGCGGAAATCAGCCACCGAATCGGGAAAATTGCGGGTCGTGACGTGGGCGCGGGCTTCGGGCCCCAAGTAAGCTTTCAGGGCTGAGCCATCGGCTTTTTCCACGGCCAGCACCCGGAAAATACGGCCGGGAAAGTCAGGCCGCAGCACGTCGGAAGTATAGAGGTGGCTGTGCTGGTGCAGCTTGAGCAGCTCGAAGGCCGTGCCGATGCTGCGGAACGCGCCGGCTTTGAGCACCGCCGCGTTGGGCTCGTAGAGGTACTGTTGGGCCTCGGCGTAGCGGGGCGTGGCGCGGGCCTCGCGGGCGCGGTTGAGGCGGAATTCCTGTTGCGTGCCGTCGCGGCGCAGGTTCAGGGCGTAGCGCTCGGGGTCCACGGCGGGCTCCTGGCCCAGCTCGTAGAGCACTTCCTTTACTTCGTTGTCCACGGCCAGCACCCAGAGGCGGCGTACGTGGGCCAGGCCCTGCACGGCGTGCTCAATATCGAGCATGGGGGAGGTTTTGAGCAGCACTTTATCCGCCTTGTGCAGCAGCAGCGGCAGCAGGTTCACTACGTCGGGCTCGCAGTCGCGCAGCAGGAAAATCTTGCGGGCGGCGGTGTCGCGCCGGGCCGGGTCGAGGTAGAGCCAGTCGTAGTGGTGCGGCGTGCTTTTTAGAAAGGCCAGCGCGTCGGTGGCGTGCACGGCCACATTATCAATGCCAAGCTGCCCAACATTGTAGCGCACCACCTCGGCCAGCGCGGGGCTGCGCTCCACGTAATCGACCTGGGCCATGCAGGCCGCAAACGCCGCCGTATCGGCCCCGAAGCCCCCGGTGAGGTCGGCCAGACGCTGCCCACCCACCAAGCCGGCTTTGAAGGCCGCCGTGCGGGCCGACGAGGCCTGCTCGACGGACAGCGCGGGCGGAAAAATCAGGTCGGGGTTGTCGGCCCAGGCCGGCAGCTTGGCCCGGGCTTTCTGGCGGGCCTGAATCTGGCGCACCAGTTCGGGCACGGGCAGGCTGGGATGGCGGCGGGCTTGAAGGGCGAGGTGGGCGGGGTCGTCGTGCAGGTGCGCGGCCACGTACCGCCGGGCCGCCTCGGGCAAAGGGTAGTCCATGGAAGAGCCTATACGGAAAAACGGAAGAGTTAGCGCAACGCCCAGCGCAGCGACAGCAGCGGCTGCCCCATGGGCGCGACCCCCAACCCAATAGCCGCCGGCCGCAAACGGGACCATGCGCCGCCCTGCGCCAAGCGTGTATTATAGGAATTAACTGCCTTTATGAGGTGCGAATTGGTGTTGCGATTGATAAACACCGTGGCCAGCACACTGGTCGCAAACACGCCAATGGCTACTTGCTGGGTTGTATTGAAGTACTGGCGCTCGTCGCGGGCCAGAATCTGCTGGCCGTAGAGGCCGAAGGCCCCCACTGCCACCAGCCGGTCAATCAGAAACAGGGTTTTCTGGCGGCGGTAGTCGTCGAGGTGGGCCAGGGCTTCGGGGTTACTGACGAAGTAAGGCCGCAGCTTCTGGCCAAAAAAACCAGCCGTCTGGTAATTATTCCCGGTTATGCCGGGTGCCAGGAAGTCAAAATTGTGCTGTGGACCACTCAGGCCGCGCTCCGCATCATCGGGCAACAGGCGAACGGTGGTGGGAGCCTGCTGAGCCAAAGCAGCAGAAGAAAGGCAGACAGACAAGGCCAGCATGGCCGCGCCGCGCAGCCGCCACCGCAGTGGAGCCAGCCGGTTAATTTCGTGCATAGTACAACAAAGATAGCAGCGCGGTTTGGGCAGAATGACTACCATTCGCCCAACCTTTTCCCAAACTCGCCCAACAAACGGATGCGCTTGTACGTTCAGGCCGGGCCGGCCGAACCTACGAACCCAACCAACCGGCCGGATTCACTTTTATCCCAACTACTTCCTTATGGAAACATTCAGCATTATTCGCCGCGCGGCTCAAGCCATCGTGCCCGCAACCGCCCTGTTTATGTTCGCGGCCTGCTCGAAAACCGACGACCCCGTGGCAACGCCCGCCGTGGACCAGGGTCGCATCAAGGTGTACCACGAAGCGGCCAGCGCCAACGTAGGCTTGAAATTCCTGTTCGATGACGCCGAGAAAGCCAACCTCACCTACGGTCAGGTTGCCGATTATCAATCCCTGAACACCGGCAGCCGCACCATCAAAGTGAACGTAGCTACCAGCAACGCGACGGTGGCAACCCAGGCCGCCGCAGTGGAAAAAGATAAGAACTATTCCTTCTTCGCATACTCCACAAGTGCCTCGCAGCTGGCGGGCCTGCTGGTGCCGGATGACCTGACGGCCCCGTCCACGGGAAAGGCCAAGATTCGCTTTGTGAATCTCGGGCAGGGAGCCGCCACCCCCCTCAAGCTTTCCACCACCGCCGCTTCTTCGGTGGATATTCCGGGCACCGAAACCCAATTTGCCGCTGCCTCCTCGTTTGTTGAGGTGCTGCCCGGCCAGTACAATGTGGCCGTAACTAGCGGGGCCACGTCTGCGCTCGTCTACAACGTAGGCGAAGGCAACGGCACCAGCACGGCCGCTACCGGCACCGCCGCCAATAAAACGTACGAAGCCGGCAAAATTTACACGGTGGTTTTCCGGGGCATCACCGGGGCTACCGTCGATGCCGCTTTGCTGCCCAAGGCCGTTATTGTTCAAAATAACTAACTTCGGAAACCGCAGCCCCGGAGTGTCCAAGAGCCCGCGCCCAGCCAGCGCGGGCTTTTTTGTGTTCCGAGGCGAACAAATTCGGTACCTTTGCAGTTGAACGCGACACTATAACTAACCCGCATCATGGTGGAAACCACGACGAAAACCTACGTTCCTTACAAAGTAAAGGACATGAGCCTGGCCGCATGGGGCCGCAAGGAAATCCGCCTCGCCGAGGCCGAAATGCCCGGTTTGATGAGCCTGCGCGAGGAATTTGGCGCAGCGCAGCCCTTCAAGGGCGCACGCATTGCTGGCTGCCTGCACATGACCATCCAAACGGCCGTTCTCATCGAGACCCTGCAAGCACTGGGTGCGGAAGTGACTTGGTCGTCGTGCAACATTTTCTCGACCCAGGACAACGCCGCCGCCGCCATTGCCGCTGCCGGTACTCCGGTATATGCCTGGAAGGGTATGAATGAGGAGGAATTTGAGTGGTGCATTGAGCAGACGCTGTTTTTCGGCGAAGAGCGGCAGCCGCTGAACATGATTCTGGACGACGGTGGTGACCTGACCAACATGGTGCTGAACAAGTACCCTGAGCTGGCCGCTGGCATCAAAGGCGTTTCGGAAGAGACGACCACTGGCGTGCTCCGCCTGTATGAGCGCGTGAAGAACGGCACGCTGGCCTTCCCCGCCATCAACGTGAACGACTCGGTAACGAAGTCGAAATTTGACAACAAGTACGGCTGCAAAGAGTCGGCCGTGGACGCTATCCGCCGGGCTACCGACGTGATGATGGCCGGCAAAGTGGCCGTGGTGGCCGGCTACGGCGACGTAGGAAAAGGCACTGCTGCCTCGCTGAGCGGCGCGGGTGCCCGCGTTATCGTGACGGAAATTGACCCCATCTGCGCCCTGCAAGCGGCCATGGACGGCTACGCTGTGAAGAAGCTGGCCAACGCCGTGAAGGAAGCCGACATTGTGGTGACGGCTACGGGCAATTGCGACATCCTTACCGAGGAGCACTTCCGCAGCCTGAAGGACAAGGCCATTGTCTGCAACATCGGTCACTTCGACGATGAGATTGACATGGCTTGGCTCAATGGCAACTACGGCCACACCAAGGACACGGTGAAGCCCCAGGTGGACATTTACACCATCGAAGGCAAAGAGGTAATCATCCTCGCCGAAGGCCGCCTCGTGAATCTGGGCTGCGCCACCGGCCACCCTTCGTTCGTGATGTCGGCTTCGTTCACCAACCAGGTGCTGGCGCAGTTGGAGCTCTGGGAGCGCAACGACCAGTACACCAACCAGGTGTACACCCTGCCCAAGCATTTGGACGAGAAAGTGGCCCGTTTGCACCTTGCCAAAATTGGCGTGGAGCTGGACGAGTTGACCACGCACCAGGCCGATTACATCAAAGTAACCGTGGAAGGCCCGTTCAAATCGGACCTGTACCGCTACTAGCAGCTACGGCTTCGGCCAACAAAAATCCCGTCTGGCATTATGCCAGACGGGATTTTTTGCTTTTTATGGAATGGGCCGCTCGTAGATTTCCTTCATGATTTGTCGGGCCACGGGCGGGCGGTAGTGCGACGTTTCGTAGTAGTTCTGGTACGCCATGGTGAACTTGTTCACGCCCGAGTAATTGTAAACGCGGGCGGCTCCGAACACTGCGTTGAGGGCGGCCACGTCCTGCGGGTTCAGGGGGAGCTTGTCAAACAGGGGGCTGATAACGATGCGGTAGTCGGTGTGGTGGCGCTTGAAAATGCGGACCATTTCCTGAAGCATGGCCCGCTGTTTTTGGCTGATAATGGGCTTTTCTTCGCCGGCAGCGGGCTTGGGAGCTTTTTGAAACAGCTCGGCTTGGCGCTGATAGTAGCCGGCCGAGTCCTGGGCGATTTGAAAATCGAGGGCTTTGCGGGGCATGTCGTTGCTCACGGGCACGTAGTAATAGGGGTCGGGGAGGGGCGGCGGGCCGGTGGGGGCGGGCTCCAGCAGCTTGCGCTTGAGGAAGTCGGCGTAGTAGAAATCGGAGAAATACGTCTTCACGAAACCCAACTGGAATTCGAGCCACGAATTATCGGAGGCGCGGCTGTCCTTCATGAATAAGGGCCCGCCAACGGGGTTGCCGGTATTTTGAAGCAGTACCCGGTCCCAGATAATGAGCACGTTCTTGAGGCCGTCGGCGTGAGCGTCCAGGAACTTGATTTTGGAATACACGCCGTAAAGCGACTCGGCCGACGCGTCGAAATGATAGGGCTGCTTGTCCTGGATGTAGCGGGCCCAATCGGTGGTGTAGTAGGCCCCGGAGCGCGAGTTGCCCAGAATAAACGACTGATAGTGCTGCGCGGGATTGTTGTTGAGGAAGGTTTGGGTGCTGATGAAGTCCCGGTTTTCCAGGGCCGACTGGTTGAAATCGGTGTAGTGGCGCAGGACCCGAGCGGGGTCGAAATAGAGGTAAGTGGCAAAAATGAAGAGGAAGGGCGAGGCCAATAGCGCGCATTTGGCGAAGAACTGGCCGACTCGGGAAGATTGCATGGGAAGGGCCGCTCTGGGTTAGAACTGAAAGTAAATGAACTGGACTTTTTCAAAAGCCCCGCAGCCCGCAATGGCAATGACGAGGGCGAAATAAGTGCTCCAGCGCAGCCCGGCAGATTGCCGGACCAGCAGGGCTTCGATGTCGTAGCGGCGCTGGGCCAGCTCGAAGGCCAGCAGCGTGCCCACGCCGGCCACCATAAAGAGCCATTCCTGCCGGCTGTAGGTGAGGTACACCGCCAGCCGCCCGTAGCGGTCCACGCCTTCGGCCACGGCGTGGCTGGGGGCCAGCATGTGCGTGATGACGTACCAGGCCTCGGAAAAGGAGTGGGCCCGGAAGAAAATCCAGGCAAAGGTGACCAGGGCCCCCGTGACCAGCACATCAAGGCCGTGGTCAAGCCAGGTAGGCAGAAAGGCGGTGAGGCGCTGGCGAAAATCGCGCGTGAGCAAGCCCACAATCTGGTAGGTGCCGTGCAGGGCCCCCCAGATGATGAACGTCCAGCTGGCCCCGTGCCAGAAGCCGCTCACCAGAAAAACCAGGAACAGGTTGAAGTAGCGCCGCGGGATGGACACGCGGTTGCCGCCCACGGAAATGTAGAGGTAGTCGCGAAACCAGGACGATAGCGAGATGTGCCAGCGCTTCCAGAAATCGGCAATGGTGCGGGCAAAGTAGGGCCGGTTGAAGTTCAGCATCAGCCGGAAGCCCATGACGCGGGCGGCCCAAGCGCCATGTCGGAGTAGCCCGAAAAGTCGCAGTAAATCTGAATGGCGAAAAAGAGGGTGGCCAGTACCAGCGGCAGCCCCTGGTGCTGGTAGGGGTTGTCGTACACTTGGTTGACGAACACGGCCAGCCGGTCGGCAATCACCACTTTTTTGAATAGGCCCCAGGCCATGAGCCGCAAGCCGCTGGTGGCCAGCGCGTAGCTGAACTGGTGCTTCTCGCGAAACTGGTGCAGAATGTTTTGGGGCCGCTCGATGGGGCCGGCCACCAGCTGCGGGTAAAACATTACGTAGAGCGCGTAAATGCCGAAATGGCGCTCGGCCGGGTAGTTGCCGCGGTACACCTCAATGGTGTAGCTCATGGCCTGGAACGTGTGAAACGACAGGCCGAGGGGCAGAATAATGCCCAGGTAGGCAAGCGTGTAGTGGCTGTTTACGGAGTGGAAAACAACGTTAATGTTGTCAATGAAGAAGTTGTAGTACTTGAAAACCGCCAGCACGCCGATGTTGGCCACGAGGCTGAGCAGCAGGTACAGCTTGCGTTGGGCACCTTGGGCATTCTCAATCAAAATGCCCGCCACGTAGTCGATAACAATGGTAACCAGCAAGATAAGAATGTAGACCGGAATGAAAGCCATGTAAAAAACACAGCTGGCCAGCAGCAGGTGCAGCCACCGAAACCGATGGGGCAGCAGAAAATAGAGCAGGGTTACTACCGGAAAAAAGATGAGAAATTCGAACGAGTTGAACAGCATTTTCAGGCAGATTGTAAGCGTGAAACCATAAAAGCCCAGTAGGATTGATTGGGCTGACAGCGGCGTGAAGCGTTGCCAGGGCAGCCCTGCTCGTGAAAATGTCCAGCTCGATGAAGCCGATTCGTATTAAAAAAGGCAGGATTTGATAGCTGATTGGGGATATGACAAATATATACTTATATTAATTATTATTAAAGCAATAAAAAAATATTGCCTGTATGCCGAAGTTTCTCCTCGGAACCGTTGATTGGGGCAAAAGCAAAAGCCGGACTGACTACCTGTTTCGGGCAATCAGTCCGGCTGTGAGCCAACCCGCGGGGCTGGTTGCAACCTAGTGCGTTTAGGCCTTTAAGCCGACGGTGCTACGGCCGCTATACCGTAGCTGGGGCTGCTTGTCGCGGCACGTACGGCCGGCGCAACCTGCGCACCCAGCAGCGCGATGGACCGCTGCATGCTAGGGTGCGAAATGCCCTGAATAACCAATTGCGTCAGGAAACGGGTGTTGTTGAACAGCTGACTACTTCACCTCTGGCGTCACGCCCATGTTGGCGTAGCAGAAGCTCCACACGTCGGCCCATTCGGCGATTTGCAGCTTGGTGCTTTTGCCCGCGCCGTGGCCGGCGTTCACGTCCACGCGGATGAGGGTGGGGTTGGGGCCGGTGTTGGCGGCTTGCAGGGCGGCGGCGAATTTGAAGGAGTGGGCGGGCACCACGCGGTCGTCGTGGTCGGCGGTGGTGACCAGGGTGGCGGGGTAGGTGGCGGGGCGCAGGTTGTGCAGGGGCGAAAAGGCCAGCAGGTTTTTGAACTGAGCTTCGTTGGCCGAAGTGCCGTATTCGGGAGCCCAGTTCCAGCCGATGGTGAAGGTTTGGTAGCGGAGCATGACCATCACGCCCACGGCGGGCAGGGCCACTTTGCAGAGGTCGGGGCGCTGCGTCATGGTGGCTCCCACTAGCAGGCCGCCGTTGGAACCGCCCGCGATGGCGAGGTGGTCGTAGTCGGTGTATTTGTTGGTTTTCAGGTACTCGGCGGCGGCGATGAAGTCGTCGAACACGTTTTGCTTGCGGGGCGTCATGCCGGCCTGGTGCCAGGCTTCGCCGTATTCGCCGCCGCCGCGCAGGTTGGGAATGGCCAGGATGCCGCCGTTTTCGAGCCACAGCATGCGCGCCACCGAGAAGCCCGGCGTGAGCGAGATATTAAAGCCGCCGTAGGCGTAGAGGTAGGTGGGGTTCTTGCCGTTCAGCGGCACGCCTTTTTTGCGGATGATGAACATCGGAACCTTCGTACCGTCCTTGCTGGGGTAGAATACCTGCGTGGTTTCGTAATCAGCCGGGTTCACGTCCACTTTGGGGGCGCGAAACACGGCGCTGGTGTTGGTGGCCAGGTCGTACTTGTAGATGGTGGTGGGGTAGGTGAACGAGGTGAAGGCGTAGTACACGGACTTGGCATCGCGCCGGCCGCCGAAGCCGCTGGCCGTGCCGATGGCCGGCAACTTCACATCGTGCTCAAACTTGCCCAGCTCGGAATACACCTTCACTTGCGAGCTGGCATCGTTCAGGTAATCGGCAATGAGGCGGCCCCCCACTTGCGTCACGCTTTCCAGCTTGTTCTTGCTTTCGGGCAGCACGTCGTGCCAGTTGTTTTCGGCGGGCTTCCTGGGGTCGATGCGGACCACGCGGTAGTTGGGGGCCTTGTAATTGGTGTACACCAGCACCTCGCCGCCCACGTTGCCGATGACGTTGTTGTTGTGCTCGTAGCTGGCAATAAGGGTGGTCCAGGTGCTGGCCTGCTTGGGGTCGGTGAGGTCGCGCACCAGCAGCTGGTTGCCGTCGGCCTTGCCGTCGGTGAGGCTGAGGACGAGGAACCGCTCGTCTTCGGTGGCCGTGGCGAAGCGGAAACCCAGGGCCATTTTGGGGTTTTCGTACACCAGCTTATCGGCCGACTGCGGCGTGTTCAGCTTATGGAAATAGACCTTGTGAAACTCGTTTTTGCCCGACAAATTATTCTCGCCCGCCTTGGGGGCGTCGTAGCGGCCGTAGTAGAAGCCGGTTTTGGTCCAGGACGTGCCCGACACTTTCACCCACTCCAGGGTTTCGGGCAGCAGCTTGTTGGTGGTCAGGTCCATGATGCGGACCTGGTGCCAGTCGGAGCCGCCGCCGCTGGTGGCGTAGGCCAGGTAGCGGTGGTCGTTGCTGAACTCGGTGCCGGCCAGGGCGGTGGTGCCATCGGCCGAGAACTTGTTGGGGTCGAGCAGCACCTGGGGCTCCGCGGTGCCGCGCTGACGGTACAGCACGGCTTGGTTTTGCAGGCCGTCATTCTTGCTGAACACCAGCTCCGAACCCACTTGCTCGGGCACGCCGTAGCGCTCGTAGTTCCAGATTTTGGTGAGCCGCTCCCGAATCTTGTCCCGGAACGGAATCTGGTTCAAATAGCCAAAGGTCACGTCGTTCTCGGCCGTCACCCAGGCCTTGGTCTCGGGCGAGTCGAGGGCTTCCAGCCAGCGGTAGGGGTCGGGCACTTTGGTGCCAAAATACGTGTCGGTAAAGTCGGTTTTGCGGGTTTCGGGGTATTTCACGGGCGGAGGAGCAAGGAGGGCCAAGCCGGTGAGGTGGCTGGGCTCGCCGGTTTCGGGGGTGGTTACTTCGGTGAGGGCCTGGTGGCGCGGCAGCGTGTTGCGCTGGGGGGGCGTGCTGGCGCTGCAAGCCGGCGCGGCTGCTAGGAGAACGAGAAGGGGAAGAGCAGCTTTCATAACAATTGGCGTGGTGAATGGATGGGAGAGTGCTGAAAAGTGGACTGTGATGGGCTGCTAATCCAGCTGCACATCGTCCGCTATCGGTTTCGCTAGTTCGTTGGCTGCCAAATTAGTGGCGTGAGGGGCTTCCGCTTCATCGGCCGCTAACGAGGCGGTGGATTGGGCTACCGCGGCGGCTACCAGCTCCGGCAGGTTGGCGCGCAGCCAGCGCAATTCCTCGTCTACCCGCTGGCTCACCAGGCGCTCTACTTCCAGCCGTTGGGCGGGGCTGAGCTGCTCGGGGGCCGGCGCAGCGGGTGCGTTGCCCGTATCGGAAGCGGCCAGGACCAGGGCTTCGGCCCGCTTCACGCGGGCCACGGAATCGGCCACGGCGGCGCTGGTTTCGGCGGCGGCGGCCTGGGCGGCGGTGGCCGCCTGCTTGGCCGTGAGGGTTTCGCGGCGCTGCTGCCGACGCCACTGCCCCAGCGTGACGCGCAACATGATGTACAGCACCAGGCTCAAAATACCCAGAATGAGGGCCAGCGGGGCGGCGAAACGGGAGAGCAGGCTGCCGGGGCCAGTGGCGGGCAGGGCCGGCGTGGTGGCGGCTTCGCGCTCAGCGGCGGCGGCTTGGGCTTCGGCGGCTTCGGCGGGGCCGGGCGCGGCAGCACTGGCCGCACTGGTATCGGCCGTTTCGGGGGCCATGGCGGTGGGCACATCGCCGAGGGGTGTGCCCGACTGCACGTAGTTGGCCAAGGCCGTTTCGAGGGCGGCCACGCGGGCCATGCGGGCGGGGTCCTTGCGGCGGGCCGGCGAGCCTTTGAGCTTGCTCACAATGGCTTTGGCCAGCGCGGCCAGCCGGGCGGGGTTGTCCTTTTTGCCCTGGTAAATAGCGCCCCGGCCCTCAATGGGCTGGTACAGGAGGCTGTAGACCCGCAGGCTGTCGGGCCGAATGCTGGCAACCAGGGCCTCCAGGTTGCCGCCTTCGCAACGCACGGTGCTCTTCAGGTTGGGCCGGCCGGCGTCGTCGTACACGAAGCGCACGGTGGCGCACCAGACTTGCACCTTGGACTCATCGAGCGAGGGCTGGCCAAGGGGCGTTTGGGCGTGGAGCAGGCCGGTGGAACCGAGAGACAGGGCGGCCAGCAGCAAGGCCAGGAGAAGACGAAGGGTCATGAGCAGCGCGATTTTACCGGGAAAGTACGGGTTTGGGCGCTATTTATTATGTGTTTGGTACTACAGGCAGGCAGAGAAACAGCGGCGCAAAGGCAGCCGATTAGTTAAGCGCTGCTTTCGTTGCTTTGGCTTCGTGTAAAGAAAAGCCCCGTTTGCTTTGCATGTGTTCGACTACATGTAAAGCAAATGCTCCTTTCCTTTACATGACTCAGCCAAGACCTGCTCAACCATATTTTCCGCCACCCCTACACCACACCAAGATTGAGTTTGTGCAGCAAGAGTTAAACGTCAGCCGCCTCACCGCCGGCAGCTACCTCAATCAGTTGGCCGAACCCGGCGGCATGTTGCAGAAGCACAAGCTGGGCAAAAGCAACTACTACGTCAACCAGCCGCTGTACGAGCTGCTGGCGCGGCTGGGGTAGCGAAAGCTTTAGCTGTCACCTAATGCTGAATTGCTGCCGCATGTGCTTGTTTGACACAGAAGCAGCCCCGGCCGCACACGCGCCTTGGGCTTCTTTGCGCTGCTCACCCTCGCCGCTAGGCCTTCACGAGCAGCGGCCGACGATACCAAGCAGGACGAAGACGGACAAAACGGACAGCAAGGAGGACACGCTGTCCGTTTCGGGAGCCAAAACGGACACGCAAGCGGACATGCGAAAGCGCTTACCCGGCCAATCGGTAGGAGCCGTATGCTTCGGCTGGCTCAATCAGGCCTGCGGACCGAAGTATCTGGAGGTCGCGGCGAACGGTGCGGGGCGTGATGGCCAATACGTCGGCTATTTGGGTGGCCAGCAATGGCTCGCCCAACAAGAAAAACCCCAACTCCTGCGCCAGCCGGTGGCTGACATTTTTGGCCAGGTCGAGAGCCGCCAGCTTATCGGTAAACGGCTTAATGGCCGCCAGCCGCTGCACTGGCAGCACCGGCCCGCTCTCGCCTGGCACCGGCACAATCGTCCGGAACACGTCCTCCTCCACAAATTCGGCACTGGCCCCTGGCCGGTAGCTTCTCAGGTAGCGCGTCACGTTGCGGACCCCCGAGCCCAGCTCCTCAACCCGGCCCAACTGCACGAAAAACCGGGCGATGGTTGGGTTTTTAGGGAATGGCGAAAACCGCTCCGGGTTGATGGGACCGTGGCTAATAGGTTTGTTGGCGTTTTCGACTTCGACCCGGTCGGCGTAGATAATGAGGCGGGCCGGGGTCGCGTTGGTGTATTCGCGATGCACCAGCAGGTTGGCCACCACCTCCCGGAATATCTTTTCGCGCAGGCTCACGCGCTGCGCCCCTTCCAGGTAGAAGGTGTCGGGCAGATGCTTGGCCACAAAGGCCATGAGCTGGTCGTAAGCATCGAGCAGGTTGGTCCGGATGTCGAGCCGGTCGTCATACCGGTCCAGGTCGTGGCGGCGCACCAGCGCGTCGATGCGGTAGTGGGGCAGAATGTCCTGGATAACCTCGTCGCGCCCCAGCAGCAGGGCCGCCGCCAGGGTGTAGCCCTGCTCACCGGTCAGAAAATCGGTTTTATACAGCCCAGCACTCCGTAGCAATTCCTTGTCTTCGAGGGCCAGCCACGGGTGGTCGGGCCGGTAGCTGCGGATGAGCGTGCGCGCCCGGTCCAGTAGACCTGGCTTAAAGGCAGAAGCCCCGAGAAAGGGAAAAATCCGTGCTTCTGTGTAATAGCCGCTCTTGCGCGTGTAGAGTTGGCTAATGCTGGTATCATCAAACACCCGAAAGTCGCCCTCG
>JBBQSQ010000002.1:0-64746 GCA_038213745.1 Cytophagales bacterium | reverse complement strand
GACGAGGCCTTCACTCATAGCTTATAAATTGGGCCCAAAGATAGGCTTTGCCCTCCCGAAGCTGCACATGACGCTGTGCTTAATGAAAAATGAGGAATGACAACTTCTCATATCTCATTCTTCATTCCTCAATAAGCGCAGCGTCTCAGCTGTATTCCGGGCGAAGCGGATGCAGTCGGGCACGCTCACGCCGGCGCGCCAGTTGGCTACGGCCAGCACCCGCGCGGCGGCCAGCGTTTCGGCAGCGGCGTGCGCCCCCACGATGGCTTGGTCGAACTGCGGAATGCTGCGCGGCCAGTAGTAGCGCCCCTGCCAGCGCGGTGCGCCGCTGATGCCATAGAACTTGCTCAGCTCGGCGTGCACAGCGGCCAGCTGGGCGGCCTCGGGCTGTTGGGCAGCTTCCTCGTACTGCGTGCCGCCCACGAAGGTGGTGAACAGCACCTGGCCCGCTGGCACGCGCTGCGGATATATCGAGCTGGTCCAGACCGAGCCGGCCGCGTACGTGCCCTCCACCTTGGGGTGCAACGCCCCAAATCCGTTGAGCGGATGCGTGACGGCGGCGCGGTCGTAGGCCGAATACACGGCGCTCATGGGCGGGTAGTGCACGGCGGCCAATGCCGTGGCAGCGACCGGAAACAGGGCTTCCAGCAGCGGTGCGGCGGCGTAGGCAGGCAGGGCCAGCGCCAGGTGCGAGTAGCCGGGCGCGGCTTCGAGGCCGCGCGCGCTGCGGAGCTCCAGCTGGTAGCTGCCATCGGCGGCGCGGGAAAGGGCCGACACGGCGGTGCCCGGCTGGTAGTTGGTGAGCCGGGCGGCCAGGGTGTCGGTAATGGTTTGCACGCCGCCGGCCAGGGTGATAATGCGGCGGCGGCCCGCGCCCTTACCGGCTTTCATCAGCCCGCGCAGCACCGAGCCATGCGCCTGCTCCAGGGCCGGCAGCTGCTTGAAGGTCTTGTTAATTAAGAGCTTTTCGGGGTCGCCGGCGTAGATGCCGGCCATGAAAGGATTCACGGCGTAATCTACAATTTCGGGGCCGAAGCGGCGGCGGAAAAAGTGGGCCACGGTTTCGTTTTCATCGATTGGCGCGGCGGGCTGGCGAAATTCTTTTAGTAGCTGCCACTTCGCCTTCAGGCTGAAGAAGCTGCTGGTGAGCAGGGCTGGGGGCGAGCCGGGCAGGGCCTGGTAGCGGCCGCCGCGCAGCACGTAGCGGAGCTGGCTCACGGCGGCGGCCTCCTGAATCTGGTCGGTGAGGTGGAGGTCGGCCAGCAGCTCTTCCAGCTCGATGCTTAGTTGCAGGGAGTTGGGGCCGGTTTCGAGCAGGTAGCCTTCGGGCGTGGCCCAGGTGCGCAAGTTGCCGCCGGGGCGTTCGTCGGCTTCGAACAGGTCGTAGGCCACGCCGCTTTTTTGCAGGTACCAGGCCAGGGTGAGGCCGCTGATGCCGCCGCCGATAATCGCAATTTTCATAGTCTGGGGGCGCAAAGGGAGCGTTGCAAAGGTAGCGGCCGCACCGGGCGGGTTGGCCCGTAGCTTTGCCGCTATGTCAACAAAAAATAAAGCCGTTTTTCTCGACCGCGATGGCGTGCTCAATGAAGAAATCGGCACTTACGTGTGGGAAACCGATAAATTCATTATCTGCGAGGGCGTGCCCGAAAGCCTGGCCCGCCTCAAAGCAGCCGGCTATTACCTTATCGTGGTCACCAACCAGGCCGGCATCGCCAAAAAGCTTTATACCGCCGCCGAGGTGCAGGCCTGCCACGCCAAGCTGCAAAGCGCCTGCGGCGGTATCATCGACGCGCTGTATTTCAGTGACGCGCACCCCAGCGTGAGCGAATCCATCCTGCGCAAGCCCGGCTCGGGCATGTTGGAAAAGGCGGTGGCGCGTTTCAACCTGGATGTAGCGCAGTGCTGGATTGTGGGCGACCGGCTGCGCGATATGCAGGCCGGGGCCGACATCGGCGTGCGGGGCATTCTGGTCGGGGAGGAGGAGAATGCGGAAGGTTTCACGCCCCACGTTGCCGACTTACGGGCCGCCACCACTATTATCTTAGGGCAATGACAGGCAAGGACGAAAAGTCGGGTTGGATAGCCAAAAACCGCAACACTGTGTTTTTGATGGTGTGCGTCATCATCGGGCAGGCGATTTTTTATTTTACCACTACGGCCAATAGCAAGCGCGAAATCGAACGCTACAAAGCGCTCCAAATAGCCGGCCGCGTGGAGAAACTCCTGTCCAATTCCCGAGGTATTCAAAAGGTGAAGCTGGCTACCGGCGAAACGCAGGCATTGGGCCTGACCACCGCCGGGCAGCAGTATATGCAGGTGGGCGACTCGGTGGTGAAGGCGACGGGTAGCGAAAATATCACCACGTACCGTCGGTTTCCGGCTTACACGGAGGTGTCCGTTTTTGGTTTGGGCTCAGCTGATAACACGGGACTTATCAGGCGCTACCAAACTAAGCGGAAGTAGCTGCAACTCTAAACGTCATGCCGAGCGTAGTCGAGGCATCTCGCTCAGGGTAGCAAATCAAACGTTCGACGGTTTTGATTACTGCTGCACGCGAGATGCCTCGACTACGCTCGGCATGACGTTTTTGTCACCCGTTCAAACGCCCTAAAAAAGGCCGGCCTCCCACGCGGGAAGCTGGCCTTTTTACTTCGAATCCGAAAAGCACTACTGGCGCGCAGCCGGGGTAGCCGCACTGGCTGTGATGGGCGAGGAAACGCGGTTGGCTTCCTTGGTGCTGCTGTAGGCTGGGCACTTCTGGCGGTTGCAGGCACCGAGGGTCAGAGCGGCACCGGCGGCGGCGAGCAATACGAACTTTTTCATAATTTATATTAAAACGGGTTGAGGGATGACAGGCTGGGCTTCAAAGATAAGCAGTCAGTCCTATATTCTGCTAAAAATTATAACGCCGAAATTGAATTATTCGTATCCGAGGATGCGCATCATGCTGGCGGCTTCCTGCTGGGGCGCAAAAACGGTATCGGTCAGGGTACCGTCGGCGGCGCGGTCGAGGATGATGTGCTGGGGGGCGGGAATGAGGCAGTGCTTGATACCGCCGTAGCCACTGAGGCTTTCCTGGTAGGCACCGGTATGGAAGAAGCCGACGTAGAGCGGCTGCTCGTCGGCGGGCTTACGCTCGGGCAGGAAGGTCTGGTAGATGTGCTTCTCGGAGTTGTAGTAGTCTTGGGAGTCGCAGGTGAGGCCGCCGAGCTGGATTTTCTTGTACTGCTTCTGCCAGCCGTTGAGAGCCAGCATGATGAAGCGCTGATTTAGGGCCCAGGTGTCGGGCAGGTTGGTGATGAACGAGCCATCAATCATGTACCAGAGCTCCTTGTCGTTCTGCAGCTTTTCGTCGAGAATGCTGTAGATGGTGGCCCCGCTTTCGCCTACGGTGAAGATGCCGAACTCGGTGAAAATATTCGGCTCGGGCACGCCTTCCTCCTTGCAGATTCGTTGAATGGTGCGCAGGATTTCGGCCACCATGTAGGGGTAGTCGTAGTCGGACTGGATGCTGGTTTGGATGGGCAGGCCGCCGCCGATGTCGATGGAATTGAGCGTGGAACACACCTTGCGCAGCTCGCAATACTTGTGCACAAAGCGGCTCAGCTCGGACCAGTAATAGGACGTGTCCTTGATGCCCGTGCTGATGAAGTAGTGCAACATAGTGAGCGTGAAGCGCGGGTCGTCCTTGATTCGCTGCTCGTAGATGGGGATGGCGTCGGCGTAGCGGATGCCCAGGCGCGAGGTGTAGAACTGAAAGCGCGGCTCTTCGTCGGAGGCCAGGCGCATACCCAGGTTCACGTTTTCGCGCACGTGGTCGTGGTAGTATTCGATTTCGTTGGGCGAATCGATGATGGGCATGCAGTTCACGAACCCGTCGTTAATCAGGTCGGCGATTTCCTTCTTGTAGGCCTCGGGCTTGAAGCCGTTGCAGATGATGTGCTTCTGCTTATCGACCTTGCCCTGGGCGTGCAGGTTGCGAATGATGCTGATGTCGAACCACGACGAAGTTTCGAGGTCGACGTCGTTTTTCAGGGCCTCTTCGAGCACGAAGCGGAAGTGCGACGACTTGGTGCAGTAGGCGTAGGAATAGGTGCCGGTGTAGCCGGTTTCCCGGATGCCGTCGGCAAACCATTGCTTGGCCCGCTGAATCTGGGAGCTGATTTTGGGCAGGTACGTGAGGCGCATTGGGGTGCCGTATTTTTCCACAAGGGCCATCAGGTCGATGTCGTGGAAGCGGAGCTCGTGGTCTTGGACGGTGAAATCAGCCGTGGGAAAGTCGAAGGTTTGGGAGATGAGGTCGTGGTACGTATCCATTCGGGTTTTAAAAACGGCGAAAAAGCTCCACCTTTGCGTTGGGCCGTACAAAAGTACCGCCGGGGCTAGGATAACGCCCAGGAACCGCATGTTGTTCTTGCGTTACCCCGCCTCGCATCGTGACGATGGAATAGTAAGCGACTTGGCTACGGCAGAATATTCGGCCGCAAGGCAGCGTGATTCTAATGGTTAATGATGAATGATTAATGGTTAATTCTCAGATTGTCGAAGAAATTAACCATTAACCATTCATCATTAACCATTAAAAAACGATGCCGCCAACCTGCTTACCCTAATTCCCACACTCCGATGAAACGCATTAAATTACTGGAAGTCCGCTCCGAGTTGGGGGCGGGTACCCGCGGGGCCGGCATGGGCATCGACGCCCTGCGCGTGGCCTGCCTCAATAAGGGCTCCAACTATTTCCGCCGGTTCAACGCCGTGGTGGTGCCCGATTTGAACCACGTCCTGTTCGACAAAACGCCGTTCCCGTTCGCCAAGCATATCGACGCCATTTATACCGTGCAAAAGGGCATTGCTGCCGCCGTGGAGCAGACGCTGCGCTTCGGCGAGTTTCCGCTGGTGCTGGCCGGCGACCACAGCAGCGCCAACGCCACCATTGCCGGCATCAAGGCCGCGTACCCGGCCAAAACGCTGGGCGTTATCTGGATTGATGCCCACGCCGATATCCATTCGCCCTACACCACGCCCAGCGGCAACGTGCACGGCATGCCCCTGGCCGCCGCGCTGGGCGTGGATAACCTCAAGCACCAGCGCAACATCCCCGACGCGGAAACGGAATTCTTCTGGCATCGCCTCCAAAACCTGGCCGAGCCCGGCCCCAAGCTCAAGCCTGAGCACCTGGTGTACGTGGTGGTGCGCGACACCGAGGAGCAGGAAGATGCCATCATCGCGGAGTTGGGCATCAAGTGGATAAAGCTGCCCGAAATCAAGGCCAAGGGCTCGCGCCAGCTCACCCGCGAGATTTACCAGCACCTGCGCTTCTGCGACATGGTGTACATTTCCTTCGATGTCGATAGCCTCGATTCGAGCTTCAGCATCGGCACGGGCACGCCCGTGGAGGACGGCCTCTACCTCTCCGAAGCCGAAAACCTCTGCCAGGACCTGCTGGAAAACGAGCGGGTGGTGTGCTTCGAGATGGTCGAAATCAACCCCACGCTGGACAACGGAAACACGATGGCCAAAAACGCCTTCAATATTCTAGAAAAAGCCACCGATGCCATTGAGCGCCGGCTGCGGCTGGAGGAAGTGGTGAGCCGGTAGTAGCGTCCATCAAGCCGTAATCCGCCGCAGCAGAAACAAAGCGCCCCGTCAGTATCTGGCGGGGCGCTTTTGGGGGTGTTGTTCAGTTACGCCGTCTAACTTTTGCAGAGTCAGTGTACTATAAATTTCACCGTTTCCCCGAGCGGTCGGATGCCGCCGGCGTGGTGCTGATTTTGCGCCCGTACCACGCGGCAAGCTACCGGCCTGGCGCGACGCATTCGGGGCAGGGCCGCTTCTCCTACACCATGTAAAACTCCCAGGCGATGCGGTCGGGGTCTTTAAACGCCACGTACTTCATGGGGCTCACGGTGTCCACTTTGATGCCCGTGTTCTCCACTCCGGCCGCCTGCAAGGCATCGGCGACCCGGTGCAGCTCGGCCTCGTCTTCGCAGGCAATGGCGATGTGGTCGAGGCCCACGTTGAAGGGCGTGAAGGTGCCGCCCCCCGGATGGGTGGGCTGCGCCTGCTTAAAACCAATGAACGTGGACCCAACCAGGAAGCCCAGTATTTCGGGCGTATCCAGCGCAATTGGCAAGCCCAGCAAGTCGTGATAAAACGCCTTGGCGCGGGCAAAGTCGGTGGTGCGCAGGGCGACGTGCGCCAAGCCCTTGGTTTTTGGTTGAATGGCCATAAAGCAGGAAAAAAAGCGTTGGCCCTATTAAACGGTAAATCGGGGACAATGGCTGGCCAGCCCACTGTTAAAGCGAACGGAGCGTACGATGGTTGGAGAAGGTTAAGCACTGTATCGTCCGGCCTCCTGCGTGCCTTCGTCTTCCTCCTGACCTCCCTTGGGGCTACCCCATGCTCATCGTCCTCGGCGGGGACGGCCCCAATCGCGGCCCGGCCTCCAAGCCCGCCGCCTAAGCCGCTGAAGAAACAAAGAGCCCCGCCAGTGGCTGGCGGGGCTCTTTGGGGGGGGTGAGTGGGAACGCAGTCAGATATGCTGTGACCAATGAATTCTATAAAAATACATAATACATTCGTGCTTAAGTACTTCTTGAAAACCTCTTACTGCCGTGCAATACGTTACTCTAGACACCAATGCTTGGATTTACCTTGCCAATGGCACTGAGCCAGCGAATGGATTGGAATTTCTTAGAAAAGAGATAGATGAAAAAACGATTACTCTATTAATACCGTCAATTGTAATTGATGAATGGTATGCGAATAAAGATGTTGCAGTTAGGGCCAGTGTTGCTAAGAAATTCGAAGAGATGAACGGGGGTTTGCAAACAATATTAAAATTGTTTGGCGTACGGAATATAGTTGAAATTCAAAGCTTCTTTTCATTTGCTGAAGAATTTTGGGCAGATGAAAGTGGGCAGGATAAATTTCGTCAAATCGCGCATGATTTTAAAAAAGGCCGTTCAGCAATAGAAAAAGCTGTAGCTAATAACATCGATTTAGTCGAGAAGCTTTTTAATCATCCAAGTAGTAGAATTATGCAGATAACAAAGGAGGTGATGCTTAAATCGGGTAGATTTGCTATTGATAAGAAGGCCCCTTTTTTAAAGAAAAATAGTTTTGCAGATGCAGTAATTCTATTTAGTTTTATAGAATATATTGAAAAGAACTATATTTTAAATGCTGTATTTGTTACGTATAATACTGATGATTTTTGTCAAAAAAGAGAAGGGAAATTTTCTTTGCATCCTGACCTAGTTCCTGAGTTTCAGAGAAGCTATAGCGTTTTCTATAATGCCTCTGGAGAAGCAATTAGTAACATAAATAGTAACATTACTACTGAGTTGCTGGAATCTATTCGTGAGGTTATTATTGAAGATGGGATGGATGAGGCTGTGGAGGAGGTCAGTTCTGAAGAATGCCAGAGGTGTTATCATGAAATAGATTTCCAAACAGTAGATTTAGATGATGATAGAGAAACGAAATCCAATAATCAATTTGAATTTGATTTTGTGAAATCTCTTGAGATAGTCCGGTCGTCTATGTCATTTAATAGGCTTATAATTGGTAATTGCTCCTATTGTGACACTGATTACTTTGTTTGTGCGAGCTGTGGATTTTTAAATATTGTTGAAGATGATGACTATGACGTGCGCAAGGAATGCAATGGAGTTGGGTGTTATCTCCCATATTATATTAGCAGTGAATATGGTTACTGGGACTATGTTCGAGGAAAAAAAATTGATAAATATTCCATTTTAGCTGCCAAGAAAAATTGTCAGCAATGCGGAGATGAAATATTGAATGATGGCTCTGATAATAATATATGCGCATCTTGTGAAGATGAGTATTACTATGGGGGGTCAATGGGGATTTATTGAAAAATATTCGACAAAGAAAATTTACTTTATTGAAATTTAGTGCAGCAACGTAAAGCCCCGTCAGTTTCTGGCGGGGCTTTACGTTGCTGCAAGTTTCGGTGGGCTATTCGGCCGGATGGTGCGGGGGCGCTTGGCCGCTTCGGATGCGGGCCACAACGCTCGTCACCGACTGGTTGTATTCGGCTTCACTGGCAAAAACTTTAGGGACAAAAGCGGCTTTGCGGGGCTGCGCCGGTTGTGAGGCGGTCAGCCGCTAACGGCGCATTATCATTAGCTGGCAATCGAGAAAATGACATCAGCCGGAATGTGCAGCCGGGTGTAAAGCCGCCGGGCAAAATCCATGTTCAATTCCCGTTTGCCTTTCATGAGTTCGGATAACCGGGGCTCGGAGACTTCGAGCAGTTCAGCCAGTGCCCGTTGCCGGATGCGCCGTTTGAACATCTCCACTTCGAGGATGCCCCGTAGGGTCACCGGTGGCTCCGGGGTGTGGCCCTGGGCCGTTTCGTAGGCCGCTACGGCATCAGCGAGTAAGGCCAGCGCTTTATTATCGGCGGCGTCCGGGGCTTGTTCCCAAGCCAGCATCTGTTCGATAGCGGCCTCGTGCTGTTCATCGCTGGTGATGTTGAAATCGAAGGAATAAACGGGTTTAGTGGCGGTTTTCTCGGCGGACTTGCTCATTTCGCGTAGGGCCGTAACGGGGCCAGCGGTGGTTTCTGCGTAGCCTGGGGCTACATAGTAATAATTTGCTTTTTCGACAGTTTGGAGTATTCAGCGTGGGTGAAAATATCTCGAATATAAACCCTCTTAGTCTGGAAGAAGAGCATGGCTATCAATCGGTAATGATTCCCTTTGATATTGAAAACGTAGCGGTCATTCCCGATGTAATCGGTGGCTGGCATGTCTTCCTTCAACTCGTTCAGGTTGTTCCAGTCGGCTAGTTCCACTTTCGCATACCAGATGTTTAGTTCTTCCTTTGCCTGAGCATTTGCTTCACCATATTCTCTCACCTTCTTTCTGGCCGTTACTCTCATTCTTAACTACATAGTTTCCACATTTGGTAACGGCAAAGGTACAGCTGTTGTTTCTGTATATTGGAATTAAATTACCACATACAGAATAAACGATGCCACTGGCATCAGAATGGCTCTTCAGATACCGCCAGCCACTGACGGGGCTCTTCGTTGCTGCAGGTTTCGGGGGGGATTCGGCCGGCGGGGGCGGGAGGCGCTTGGCCACTTTGGATGCGGGCCACGACGCTGGCAAAGGCTATAGTCTTTGGTGCAACGTTCATTAGCAGGAGAAGTCTATCGACAGCTTGGGATATAGTGCCTGGGCTGCTCAATTTTCCACTTTTTACATGGTACGCCTCTTTCTTATTTGCCTAACGCTGCTAACAGCCGGTCCCGCATTTGCCATCCGCCCAGTGGCTGAATGGTGGGCTAAGCCCGATACCCTGGGCCTAAAATACCAACAGGTAGAGATTACCACGGCCGACCATGTGAAGCTGGTGGCCTGGCTAGTTGAACCCTCTACCAAAGCCACTGACCAGCACACCACGATGGTTGTGGCCGGCGGTGACGCCTATAATATGTCCAGCAACATCTACACGGCCTGGGCGCTGGCCGATGCTGGCTACCGTTCGCTGCTGTTTGACTACCGGGGGTTCGGCCACAGCCAAGCCTTCGCCATCGACCCGCAGCGGCTGTATTACGAAGAATTTGCCACGGACCTTAGCGCCGCACTGGCGGAGGCGCGGCATTTGGCACCCCGCGACCGGGTGGGCATTCTGGGCTTATCAATGGGGGCCATTGTCGGGTCGGAAGTAGCGGCTCGTGCCCGGCCCGATTTTCTCATCACCGAAGGCTACCCCGGTAATCTGCCGGGTATCGTTGCTTTTCAAAAGGCGACCAACAACAAAACCCTCACGCTCCCCGCCGAGGCCACCGCGTATCCCCGCGTGGCCGCCCATGTGCGCTGCCCGTGGCTGCTCATCGCCGGCACCCAGGATAAGAACACGCCCCTGGCCGACTCGGCGGCCGTAGTACAGGCTGCTCGCCGGAAGCAGCGGCGTCAATTACTGGCCGTGGACTGCGGCCATTTGGGGGCACAGGAAAAACTAACCGAAAAGTTTTTTGCGGAAGGGTATGTGCGTGCCCTCGGTCGCTTTCTGGCTGGCGGCAAAGCTTAGTTGCACGACATTAGGTTCCCGCTGGTTGAATAGGAGGGAGGTTACCGCCAGCCCGTACCTTTGTCTCGTGCAACAGTTAGAATCCTCCCTCAAAACCGCCTTGCAAACCGCCGCTCAGGCTGTTTTTGGCGTTGAAATTTCGCCCGCCACTCTCACGCTCCAGCCCACGCGCAAGGAGTTTGCCGGTAGCTTCACCCTCGTCACGTTTGCCCTCACCAAGGCGCTGGGCAAAGGCCCCGAGCAAATTGGCCAGGCCCTGGGCGAGTGGCTGGTAAAGAATGAGCCCCGCGTGAGTGGCTACAACGTGGTGAAAGGCTTCTTGAACCTCGAAATCGCCGATTCGGAGTGGCTTGCTGTATTTGAGCAGCTGCGCGCCCAGCCCGCTACCGCCCCCGTGGCCACCGACGGCCCGCAGAACGTGGTGGTGGAGTACTCCTCGCCCAACACCAACAAGCCCCTGCACCTGGGCCACCTGCGCAACAACTTCCTGGGCTACTCGGTGGCCGAAATTTTGAAAGCCACCGGCGCCACGGTGTCCAAAGTGAACCTGGTGAACGACCGCGGCATTCACATCTGCAAGTCGATGCTGGGCTACCAGCGCTTTGGCCACGGCGAAACGCCGCAGAGCGCCGACATCAAAGGCGACCACCTGGTGGGCAAATACTACGTGCTATTTGAGAAGCATTACCGCGAGGAGGTACGCCAGCTCGAAGCCGAAGGCGTGGCCGCCGATATTGCCAAGCGCCAGGCCCCCCTGATGCTGGATGCCCAGCAAATGCTCCAGCAGTGGGAAGCCGGCGACGCGGAAGTGGTAGCCCTGTGGCACCAGATGAATGGCTGGGTGTACGAAGGCCACAATGCGACTTACGCGGCCATCGGGGTCGATTTCGACAAGTTCTACTACGAGTCGGGGACCTACCTGCTGGGCAAGGAGCGGGTAGAAGAGGGCATGACCAAGGGCGTATTCTTCCACAAGGAGAATGGCTCGGTGTGGGTCGATTTGCAAGCCGAGGGCCTTGATGAGAAGCTGCTGCTGCGCGGCGACGGCACCAGCGTCTACATGACCCAGGACCTGGGCACGGCCGAGTTGAAGTACCAGGATTTCGGCTACGACAGCAGCATCTACGTCATTGCCGACGAGCAGAACTACCACATGCAGGTGCTGCAAGCCACGCTCAAAAAGCTGGGCAAGCCCTACGCCGACGCCATCCACCACCTCAGCTACGGCATGGTGGACCTGCCCACCGGCAAAATGAAAACCCGCGAAGGCACCGTGGTCGATGCCGATGAGCTGGTGCACGACGTGGTGGCCGCCGCCAAAGCTGCCACCCTCGAAAAAGGCAAAACCGAAGGCCTCAGCGATGCTGAATTGGAGGAGCTCTACCACATGTTGGGCCTCGGCGCGCTGAAATACTACCTGTTGAAAGTAGACCCCAAAAAGCGCATGCTCTTCAACCCCGAGGAGTCGGTGAGCCTGGAAGGGCACACGGGGCCGTTCATTCAGTATTCGCACGCCCGCATCGCCGCCATCCGCCGCAAAGCCGCCGAGTTGGGCATCGCCGAAACCGCCGACTGGAGCAGCATCACCCGCCTCGAAGGCACCGAGCGCGAGCTGGTGCAGGAGTTGGCCCGCTACCCCGCCGTGGTGACGGAAGCCGCCCGCAACCTCTCGCCCGCCGTCATCGCGCAGTACGCCTACGATTTGGCGAAAGCCTACAACCGGTTTTACGCGGAAGTCTCAATTTTCCAGGAAACCGACGTGGCCAAGCGCAGCCTGCGGGTGGCGCTGTCGGCGCGGGTGGGCGAACAGATTAAGCAGTCGCTGAGCCTACTGGGCATGCAGGTGCCCGAGCGCATGTAATGGGCTCCTGCCAATCAGAACGTCATGTCGAGCGCAGCCGAGACATCTCGCCTGTGATAGCAACCCAATCGTTGGGCGATTCGAGCGAGGTATCTCGGTTGCGCTCGACATGACGAACGATTTTACCTATCGACTACCAAGAAATATGAAAAGCATTGCCGTTTACTGCGGTTCCAGCGCCGGAACCAACCCGCTCTACGTTACCCAGGCCCGGGCCCTCGCGGCCGCCCTGGTGGCCCAGGGCCTCACGCTGGTGTACGGCGGTGGCCGCGTGGGCCTCATGGGCACTATCGCCGATGCTGTGCTGGACCTCGGTGGCCAGGTCATTGGCGTCATTCCCGATTTCCTGGATGCCCGGGAGCTGGCCCACAAAGGCTGCACCGAGCTGCACGTGGTACGCTCCATGCACGAGCGCAAGCTGATGATGGCCGACCGTGCCGATGGCTTCATTGCCATGCCCGGCGGCTACGGCACCCTCGAAGAGTTGTTCGAAGTACTGACCTGGGGCCAGCTCGGCCTGCACCAGAAGCCCGTGGCCCTGCTGAACGTGGATGGCTACTACGACCACCTCCTCCAAGCCCTCGACCGCATGCGCGACGACCAGCTGCTGCGCGCCGAAAACCGCTCCCAGCTTTTGCAATCGGCTGACCCGGAGGAATTATTGGCGAAGATGGCTGCCTACCAGCCGGTGCAGCTGGAGAAGTGGCTGACGCCGCCAACTACCTGAGTGTAGCGCGGACTTTTAGTCCGCGAGTCGAAACAGTTGATTCGCGGACTAAAAGTCCGCGCTACGTCCAAAACCCTGCTGGCCTTCGTGCGGTTACGCACGCAACTGCGCAACCTCTCACTTTCAACCCATGAAAAAATCCCTTCTCCTCACGCTGGCCACTGCCGCTACGGCCGTGGTTTTCATTGCCGCCAAACCAGCCGCTCCCATCGCCATGACCACGCCCACCGAAACCGCCGCCGCGCCCGCTTCCGTCTATGATTTCACTGTGAAATCCATCGACGGCAAAGACGTGAAATTGAGCCAGTACAAGGGTAAGAAGCTGCTCATCGTGAACACCGCCTCCAAATGCGGCTTCACCCCGCAGTACAAGGAGCTGGAGGAGCTATCGAAAAAATACGGCAACAAGGTGGTCGTCCTCGGCTTCCCGTCCAATAGCTTCAACCAGGAGTTGGCCTCTAACTCCGAAGTAGCCTCGTTCTGTCAGAAGAATTTTGGCGTGACGTTCCCTCTATTTGAAACCGTAGCGGTGAAGGGCGACGACGCCACGCCGCTCTACAAATACCTGTCGGACAAAACCAAAAACGGCGCGGTATCCGATGCGCCGAGCTGGAATTTCTGCAAGTACCTGGTCGATGAAAAGGGCCATGTCGTGAAGTTCTATAGTTCCAAAGTGACGCCCCTGAGCCCCGAGCTGGTGGCTGACATCACGAAGTAGTTTCCGCCGTTTCTGAATTTGTCAGCACGTCATGCTCATCTGGCGTCCGCGAAGCCGAAGCCTTCCTACCGCGCAACTAATTTTGTCGTTGCAACGAACCGTAAATGTGGCTTCGGCTTCGCGGACGCCAGATGAGCATGACGTTCTTTTTTGCGGTTTGATTTTCCCCGTTACCCATGTCTCCCTGGATATCTGCATTTCGTCCCCGCACCTTAACGCTAGCCCTGGCCAGCATTCTCACCGGTGCGTTTCTTGCCGCCGCCGCCGGCCAGTTCAACGGCCTGGTAGTGGGCCTGGCGGCCCTCACCACCGTTCTCCTCCAAGTCCTCAGCAACCTCGCCAACGATTATGGCGACTCCCAAAATGGTGCCGACAGCGTCCACCGCGAAGGCCCGCAGCGCGCCGTGCAAAGCGGGGCCATCACCCCGGCCCAGATGAAGCGTGGCATGTGGATTTGTGGCCTGCTGGCGCTGGGCAGCGGGTTGGCGCTGCTGTGGGTGGCGCTGGGCGCGGCCGGGCTGGGCTTGTTCCTGGCGTTTTTGGCGCTGGGGCTGGCAGCCATTTGGGCGGCAGTGAACTACACGGCGGGCGCGAACCCCTACGGCTACGCGGGGCTGGGCGATATTTCGGTGTTCCTGTTTTTTGGCTTGGTGGGCGTGTGCGGCACGTATTTTTTGCAAACCCGGACGCTGCCGCTGCAAGTGCTGCTGCCCGCCGCCGCGCTCGGCTGCTTCGCCACGGCGGTGCTGAACGTGAACAACATCCGCGACATCAAGTCCGACGTGCTGGCGGGCAAAATTACTATCCCCGTGCGCTTAGGGCCAATTCATGCGCGGCGCTACCACTGGCTGCTGCTGCTGCTGGGCCTGGGCTGCGCTACGGTATTTGTAGCCCTCACGTACCATTCGCCCTGGCAGTGGCTGTTTGCGCTGGCCACGCCGCTGTTTGTCTTCAATGCCATGCAGGTATGGCAGCGGCAGGAATCGATGCAGATTGACCCGCTGCTGAAACAAATGGCGCTGAGCACGCTGGTGTTCACGGTGCTGTTTGGGGTGGGGCAGGTGGTGGGATAAGGTAAAACGGATTATCGTGCGTTAGCCATGATGCACTTTAATTCCACCGTCAACCATGCCCAAAACCGTTTTCATAACCGGCACTTCCACCGGCATCGGCGCGGCCACCGTGCGCCTCTTTGCCCGGCACGGCTGGCAGGTAGCCGCCTCCATGCGCAACCCCGCCGATGCCAAATTCGACGACCTGCCCAACGTCCGCGTCTACGCCTTGGATGTGACCGATGCCGCCGCCGCACCCCGCGCCGTACAGCAGGCCCATCGGGATTTTGACGGCCTCGATGTGCTCATTAACAACGCCGGCTACGGCCTCGTCGGCCCCTTCGAGTCGGCCACCGATGCCCAGATTCAGGAACAGTTTGCTACCAACATGTTCGGCGTATTTGCTGTGACGCGGGCGGCGCTGCCGCTGCAACGGGCGCAAAAATCGGGCGTCATCATCAACATCACTTCGGTGGGCGGGCGCACGGCTTTCCCGATGAACTCGCTCTACCACGCCACCAAATTTGGCCTCGATGGTTTCTCCGAGTCGCTGTGGTACGAGCTGGCCCCGTTTGGCATTCGGGTGAAAGTGGTGGCTCCGGGCGGCGTGGCTACCGATTTTGCCACCCGCTCCCTCAAAATGACCATCGACCCGGCCGACGATGCCGACCCCTACGCCGCCCAGGTGCGCAGCGTACTGGCCGCTTTCAGCGAGCGCGGCGGCGCGGCCTCCACCCCCGAGCAGATTGCCGAAGTCATCTTCACCGCCGCTACCGATGGCACTTCGCAGCTCCGCTACATCGCCGGTGATGATGCCAAGAGCATTCTCGGCGCGAAAGCCCAGATGAGCGAGGCCGATTTCGCCGCCATGATTCAGAAGAATTTCGGGGTGTAGCAAGCCACATGAACGATGCCGGCACGCATCGCCTAGCGCGCCGGCATTGCCGACTTAAAGCCAATAGCGCACAAAAAAAGCGGCCCCGGGAGGCCGCTTTTTTTGTGAAATCAAGTTGATGCCTATTCAGTGGGGGCCGCCGGAGCTTCGCCCGTGGCTGGCGTGGCCGAGCCTTCGGGCCGAGGGCCCCGCTTGCGATTGCGACCACCCCGGCTGCGGCTGCGCTCGCCGTCGGCGCGGGGCTCGCGGTCTTGGTCGACGCCTTCCTTCGGTTCACCTTCCGGGCGCGGGGCGCGGGGTTCGCGGGGCGGGCGGGCCTCGCCTTCGGGGCGTGGGGCGCGCTCGGGGCGCGGGCCACGGTCGCGGCGCTCTTCGCCTTCGGGGCGGGGTGGGCGCTGGTAGGGCACGGTGGGGGCGTGGCCGGCATCGAGGGCGGCCAGGGCATTTTTGGCGTTGGCGAGGCGCTCCAGGTGCTTGGGGTCTTTGGGGTCGGGGGCGTCGCGGCGGGGCGGACGGCCGCCGTCGCGGCCACCATCACGTCCGCCGCCGCTGCCTTCGCGGCGCGGGCCCCGGTCGCCACCTTCGGGGCGGGGGCCGCGGTCACGACGGTCGCCACCGCTGCCGCCGTGGCCACCCCGGGCCGGGCGGCCACCGATTTTACCACCCAAACCGGCGAAGCGCTTGGGGTCGAATTCCGGGGCCGGGCCCAGGCCCAATTCCTCGGTGATGGCGCGCTTTTCGAGGTCGCGCTCGATGAGCTTTTCGATTTTCAGCACCCGGTCCTGGTCCTGGTCCGAGATGAAGGTGATGGCCGTGCCCTTGGTGGCGGCGCGGGCGGTGCGGCCGATGCGGTGCACGTAGTCTTCGGCGGCACGCGGGATGTCGTAGTTCACGACGTGGCTCAGCGAGTCGATGTCGATGCCGCGTCTGAGCACGTCGGTGGCCACGAGAATGGGAAACTGCTTGTTTTTGAAGGCCCGCATGATTTCCTCGCGCTCTTCCTGGGTGCGGTCGGAGCTGATGCCCCGGGCCTCGATGCCGAGCTTGTTCACCGCCTTCACGATGCCGCCCACGGCTGCCTTCTGGCTGGTGAAGAGCACCATGCTCTGCACGTCCTGGGTCTTGATGATGTGCTCGAGAACGTAGATTTTCTGGCGGTCGAAGGCCATGTAGAGTTGCTGGTCGATGCCGGCGGCGGGCTTCGAAACAGCAAGGCGAATTTCCTCGGGATTCTTGAGAATCTGCTGCGAGAAGTCGCGGATTTTGCTGGGCATGGTGGCCGAAAACAGCAGCGTCTGGCGCTCCTTGGGCAACTGGCGTACGATGTTGAAGATGTCATCCGAGAAGCCCATGTCCATCATCTTATCGGCCTCGTCCAGCACCAGGTACTTGATTTGGTCGAACTTCACGTAGCCCATTTGCAGGTGGGCGATTAGGCGGCCGGGCGTGGCAATGATGATGTCGGCCCCCGAGGTGAGGGCGCGTTTCTGCTGCTCCCAGTTCTCGGATTTGCCGCCGCCGTAGATGGCGATGCTGCTGGCTTCCACGTAGTAGCCGAAGCCCATCACCTGCTCGTCAATCTGGGTGGCCAGCTCGCGGGTGGGCACCAGGATGAGGGTGGTGGTGTGGCCGTGCTTGGCGTGCGAAATCTTGTCGAGCAGCGGCAGCAGGTAGGCGGCGGTTTTGCCGGTGCCGGTCTGGGCGCAGGCAATTAGGTCCTTACCATCAAGGATTTTGGGGATGGCCTGCTCTTGGATGGGGGTGGCCTGCTGGTAGTTCATGGCGTCGATGCCAGATAGCAGGTCGTCGTGGAGGTTGAATTCGTGAAATGTCAAGGTTCAGCTAATGAGAGTTGTAAAAGGCTGACCTTGATGCTTGGGCCAGCAAACCGCTTGATTCAGGGTAAAGATACGGCCGGCGACCGGTGTTGGGCGGTGGGGGTGGAGTGCCGATAAAAGCACGTCATGCCGAGCGCAGTCGAGGCATCTCGCGTGCTATTGCTAATCCAACCGTTGGCTGTTTTGATTACCATCCCACACGAGATACCTCGGCTGCGCTCGGCATGACGTTCTTTACCGTGATTACTTCAACCCGCCTAAGCAATGCCCGCCCTCGACCGTTTCTCTGCCCAGGCCGCCGCCTATGCCCGCTACCGCATCGACTACCCGGCTGCGCTCTACGACTGGCTGCTGCCCCAGGTGCCGGCCCGCGAGCGCGCCTGGGACTGCGCCACCGGCAACGGCCAGGTAGCCGGCGTGCTGGCCAAAACCTTCGTACGCGTCGATGCCACCGACCTCAGCGCCAACCAACTGGCCCAGGCGGTGCAGTGTCCCAATATCCAGTATCAAACGGCCCAAGCCGAGAAAACGCTCTTCCCAGCCCAGCGCTTCGACCTGATAACCGCCGCCCAGGCTGTGCACTGGTTCGAGCCCGAAGCCTGGCATGCCGAAGTGCGCCGCGTGGCCCGGTCGGGGGCGGTGCTGGCCGAGTGGGGCTACCAGCTGTGCCGCCTCGACACGCCCGAGCTGAACCAGGTCCTCGATGCGTTTCATGACGTGACCTCGGCCCCGTATTGGGACGCCAACCGCCGCCACATCGAAACCGAGTACGCCAATCTGCCTTTCCCATTCGCCAACGTGCAACAGGCGCGCTTTGCCGTGGAAAAGCACTGGACGGCGGATGACGTGCTGAATTATTTGCGCACTTGGTCGGCCACGGCCAACTACGCCCGGCAGCACGCCGGAGCCGATATGGTGGCCCTGGTTGCCGACGAGCTGACGCGGCTGTGGGGGCCGGAGGCGCGCCCCGCCACGTTCACGATATTTGCCCGGGCCGGACGGGTAGAATAATTGGCGGGCAGCCAGCGTTGACCGGTTATTCTTCCTGGATTTTCTGCAATGAATTTATTGCTGACGCAACTCCGAGCGACGCTGCTGTTTTACCGTAGCGTCGCCCCTTTTATGGCGGGTATTTCGAGCCTGCTACTGCTGGCGGTGCTGGTGCCCGCGCTGCTCGAAGGCTTTGCCCACGACTTGATTTTCCGGCTGCTGCTGGCCAAGCTGGCTACCGCGCCGGTGGTGTGGTACCTTTCGGAGCAGCTACGGCCGGGGCAGCACTGGTTTTATTTCAATCTAAACATGTCGCAACGACGGTTGTGGGCGGGCGTGGTGGTGCTGGATGGCGGGCTATTTGTGGGCGGCGCTTTGCTCGTGCGGGCCGTCCTGGCATGAGCACTGCACCCCAGAACCCAGCCAGCCGGCAGGTGCTGGAGGCCGATGGCATTCGCATCGTATTCGGCGAGCGGCAGGTGTTGGCCAACATTTACCTGCGTGTGCAAACGGGCCAGATTGTGGGCCTGCTGGGCCGTAACGGCAGCGGCAAGTCGGTGTTGCTCCAAACAATTTTCGGGGCCCGCGCCGTGGCCGACGCCTCAGTGCGCGTGAACGGCCGGCGCGTGGTACCGGCCTTTCGCCACCCGGGCCTGCTCAATTACCTGCCGCAGGAACCACTGTTGCCGCCGTCGCTTTCGCTGGCCCGGGCGGCCCGGCTGCTGGGCGTGGACATTGAGCTGGCCACGGCCCGCTTCCCGGAGTTGCGGGCGCAGTTTGGCCGGCGGCTGGGCGAGCTGTCGGGCGGGTCGGCGCGGCTGGCGCAGGCGCTGCTCTTGCTGCACGCCGATACCGCTTTCTCGCTGTTCGATGAGCCGTTTTCGGGCGTGATGCCAGTGCATGTCGAAACCCTGGCCGAGGAAATGCAGGGCCTCAAAGCGCGCAAGGGCCTGCTCATCACCGACCACCGCTACGCCGAGGTGCTGCCCATTTGCGACGTGGTGTACCTGCTGCACCAGGGCCGCCTGCTGAAACTGAACGGCGACGTGCGCGAGCAGCTGCGGGATTATGGATATTTGGCGAGCTGATTCGATTTGTGGCCCGGCGTGTAGCTTGCCGGTTTTCCAGGCAATTTTTGTATGTCGTTGCAACTTCCCTTCGCCCACCTCCGCGTCCTCGAACTTGCTTCGGTGCTGGCCGGCCCGCAGGTGGGCCAGTTTTTCGCCGAGCTGGGAGCCGAAGTGCTCAAAGTAGAAAGCCCCGCCGGTGACGTTACCCGCACCTGGAAAACCAGCGCCGAAACAGTCGATTCGCAAGCGGCTGGCGATACTTCCGTTTCGGCCTATTTCTCCGCTTCCAACTGGGGCAAAAAGTCGCTGGTGCTCGACCTGACCACCGCCGCTGGCCAAGCCAGCCTGCACCGCCTGGCCGCCGCGGCCGACATCGTTCTGACCAGCTACAAGCCCGGCGACGCCGAAAAACTGCGGGCCGACTACGCCACCCTTTCCGCCGAAAACCCGCGCCTCCTCTACGGTCACCTCACCGGCTACGGCCCCGAAAATGCCCGCGCCGGCTACGATGCCGTGTTGCAAGCCGAAGCCGGCTTCATGTACCTCAACGCCGCCGGTCCCGGCCAGCCGCCCCAGAAAATGCCCGTGGCCATGGTCGATTTGCTGGCCGCGCACCAGTTGAAAGAGGGACTGCTCACGGGCCTGTTTCAGCGCGAGCGCACCGGGCGCGGGGCCCTGGTGCAAGTCAGCCTGCTCGATAGCGCCCTTTCGGCGTTAGCCAACCAAGCCGCCACGTACCTGGCCACCGGCCACGACCCGCAGCCGCTGGGCTCGGGCCACCCCAGCATCGTGCCCTACGGCACCGTGTACCGCGCCGCCAACGGCCGCCTGCTGGTGCTCGCCGCCGGCTCCGATGGCCAGTTTCGGCAGTTAGGTGCCGCCCTCGGCCGCCCTGAGTGGGCCACCGATTCCCGCTTCGCCACTAATCCGGCCCGCGTGGCGCACCGCGCCGAACTGGAAGCCTTGCTCACCGAAGCCATCGCGGCCGTGAATGGCGACGAACTACTGGCCGGACTGGAGCGCTGCGCCGTACCCGCTGGGGCCGTGCGCTCGGTAGGGGAGGCCCTGCGGCTGCCCTCGGCGCAGGGCATGGTGCTGCCAGCGGCCGGCGGCACGCGGGTGGGCCTGCGCACGGTGGCTTTTCGCAGTTCAGGCTGGGTGGCCGCCGCGCAATTGAGCGTGCCGCCGGGGCTTGGTACGGCCCGCAGCATTGATTTTTCTGCCTCGCCACCGGCCGGAAACGCAACTACGGCTGTGCTTCCTTTCGTACCTCCCGTAGCCTGAGCTTGCTCTATGGCTCGTTTTTTTGGGGTGCGGGCGGGCACTACTCTTTTCCCCACCGCTGTTTTCCGGGCGCTATTTCCTTCTCTCATGGCCAAGTCACCCACCAAAAAAAACGCAGCTCCTAAGCTTTTTACCCCCGAGCTGCCGCCGGCGCTGCCCGCCGAACTACCCCCACCGGTACCGGCTCGCAAGAAGCCGGCCCGCTCGCGCAAACCCGCCGCCCTGGCCCCTGACGCTGTGGCCGCTCCCGAACCGGCCCACTCGGGTGCCACCGCCACCGACAACCGCCCCACCGCCGAAGCCGGCTCGCCTACCGAGGCCCCGGCCGACCGCCTCAACCAGATTTTTGAGGGCCTCAAACAGAAATCCACCGCCAAGCAGGCCATTTACCGCAACACCCAGGCCGCGTTCGACTGCCTGCGGCTGGTGTCGCAGGAGTTGGTGGTAGAGCTAAGCCGCAAGCTTACGCCCCTCGATTCGAGCGTGGTGATTGAGTACCGTTCCATTAACGACATGGAGTTCCACATCCGGTTTTCGGGCGATTTGCTGGTCTTCGTCATGCACTCCAACATCGTCACCTTCCCCGACGACTACGGCCCCATGCCCAGCAAATACGTGGAAGCGGACTTTCGTCGCCGCTTTTTCGGCCACATCATGGCCTACAACTTCATGGCCGACAGCATCAAATACCAGCGCCTGAACGACCCAGGCTACCTTGTGGGCCGCCTGCTCGTTAACATCAACAACCACTACTACCTCGAAGGCGTGCAGCAGCTCGAACTGCCCGATAATGACATGTCAGACAACGCAATCACCCCCGAATCCATGCGCCTGTTCGTGGAAAGCGCCATGATTGCGGCCGTTAACAACGACCTAATCGCCCCCCCACTGCCCGAAATTCAGAAAATCAGCGTGAAGCAAAAGCTGGAGAACCAGCAGGTGAGTCGCGGCAGTAAAGTGGGCTTCAGCTTCTCCCACGAGCAGTCTTTTTAGGCGGTAGTCGTCCCGCCATGCGTCGCTGGGGCTGGCCCCCTCAAAAGCTAAACCGCTCTTTGCTCAGCCAAGGCCAAACCCAAACAGCCTTTCGCTGCGTAAGGCCGATTGTTTTTGACGAAACTAACAGCCACCCGCTACCCGCATGATTGACGTTCACCACCATGTGCTGCCCGGTTTTTATGTGGCGGCCCTGCGCGCGCAGGGCGTGCGCGAGTCGGGCGGCTCGCCGTTTCCCGCCTACGACCCCGCCGAAGCCCTGGCCCTGCTTGACCGGCAGGGGCTGGCGGCGGCCGTGCTGTCGGTGTCGTCGCCGGGCATCTTTTTTGGCGACCAGGCCGCCGCCACGCTGCTGGCCCGGCAACTCAACGAGTTCATGGCCGGGCGGGTGGCGGCCCACCCCGGCCGCTACGGTGCCCTGGCCACGCTGCCGCTGCCCGACGTTGATGCCGCCCTGCGTGAGTTAGCATACGCCCTCGACGTCCTGCACCTCGACGGCGTGTGCCTGCTGGCCAACGTGGCCGGCGAGTACCTGGGCTCGGCCCGCTGGGAGCCGCTGTACGCCGAACTGCACCGCCGCCGCGCCGTGGTGTTGCTTCATCCCAACGACGTGCCCGCCGCCCCCGGCCAGCGCCTCGATGTGCCGGGCTTTGTGGTCGATTTCCCGTTCGATACCACGCGCGCCGTGGCCAACCTGTTGTTTTCAGGGGCCTTGGCCCAGTACGACGGCATCCGCTGGGTGCTGGCCCACGCCGGTGGGGCGGTGCCCTACCTGGCGTGGCGGTTGGGCTTCGGGCGGGAGCTGGCCCAGCCCACCGCCACCGAGCGCCTGGCGCACGCCGCCCAGGCCCTGCACCTCCGCTCCGAGGCCGCTGCCGACCCGGCCGAGGCCCACGGCGTACTGCCACTGCTGCGCCAGCTGTACTACGACACCGCGCTGGCCGCCAACCCCTTTGCCCTGCCGGGCTTGCAAGCCCTGGCCGACCCGGCGCGCATCCTCTACGGTACCGACTATCCCTACGCCCAAGAGCCCTTGGTGGCCGAAACCACGCGCGGCATCCGCACCCACGCGGGGTTTGATGCCAGCGCGCAAGCCAGCATTCTGGCGGCCAATGCGCGGGCGCTGTTCCCCAAGCTGTAGGCGCAGCTACTGCCCGTAGCCCACTTTCGAGCGCACCTTCGCCAGCACGCCCGCGCCGTACTCCTGCGCCCGCCGGGCCCCAACGGCTAGTTTGGCATCCAGCTCCGGGAGGTTGTTCATATAAAAATTGAACTGCTCGCGCTCCGTGGCAAAGCGGCGTAGAATCACTTCGTACAGCTCTTTTTTGGCGTGGCCGTAGCCGTAGCCACCCGCCAAGTAGTTTTGGCGCATGGTATCGATTTCGACCGGCTTCGCCAGTAACGAGTACAGCTTGAACGTCACGTCGGTGTCCGGATTCTTGGGGGCATCCAGGGGAGTGCTGTCCGAAATAATGGTTTTAATGGCTTTCAGCAACTCTTTTTCGGGCAGGAAAATATCGATAATGTTGCCGTAGCTCTTGCTCATCTTGGCCCCGTCGGTGCCCGGAATGGTCATTAGCTCGGCATCGACCCGGGCCTGGGGCTCCACCAGCGTGTCGCCATAGCGGCTGTTGAAGGCTTTGGCAATGTCGCGGGCAATTTCGAGGTGCTGAATCTGGTCCTTGCCCACGGGCACGATTTCGGCGTCGTAGAGGAGGATGTCGGCCGCCATCAGCACGGGGTAGGTGAAGAGGCCGGCGTTCACGTCCGAGAGCTTGTCACTCTTATCCTTGAAGCTGTGCGCGTTGGCCAGCATCGGGTAGGGGGTGAAGCAGCTCAGGTACCAGGTCAGCTCGGTCACTTGCGGCACGTCGGACTGCCGGTAGAACAAGTTTTTTTCGGTGTCGAAGCCGCAGGCCAGCCATGCGGCAGCCACCGCGTAGGTGTTGGCGCGCAGTACTTCGGGGTCGCGCACAGTAGTGAGCGAGTGCAGGTCGGCGATGAAATAGAGCGAGTCGTTGGCCGGGTTTTTCGACAGCTCGATAGCCGGGAGAATGGCCCCCAGCAGGTTGCCCAGGTGCGGGCGGCCGGTGCTTTGGATGCCGGTTAGAATGCGGGACATGCGATTAAATAGGGAAGAAGGTATTGGCCGGAACGCGGCCCCGGCTATTGCCCGGCGTTATATTCCTGAATTAGCGCGCGGAGCTCGGGCTCGGATTTGGGTTTGGTGCTGAGCTTCTTGAGCAGCTCGGGGCGACCGGTAAAGTAAGTGGTCATTACTTCCCGGTATTTTTTGGCCACCACCGGCAGCATGGTGGCGTTGTCCTCGCCCTGCCGGCGAAGCAGGTACACCATGCTGTTTTGCTGCGTCGAACCCCTGAAATAAGTGCCGGGTTCCGGAAAGTGGCCCATGGTGGTGAAAAAGAGCTGGTATTCCAACAGTTCAAGCTTACCGGTTTCGATGACCTTAGCAAACTCATCTTTCTTGGTCATGCTCATCGTCATGGGCAAGCCCGAGTCGAGCTTGATGCTGTGCAGCAGCACGTAATGGTCGCTGCCGAGGTCGAACGAGCGGAGTTGCTCGGGCGAATAAGCCTGGCCTTTCTTGCCGGCTTTGCTGGCGGGGTCCGCCGCGGCGTCTTTGATGAGTAGTTTCGGACGGTTGCCGGCCTGGTACGCCAACTGGCCGGTGCCTTTGGTGCCGTCCGCCAGCTCGTAAGTGCCCGCTGCGAATTTATTCTGGGCCACGCCAAGCAATGGACACAGGGCCGCTGCCAACAACAGTAATGCTACACGCATGAGAAAAGGGGGGATTAAGATTAAGCAAGAAAGGTAGGTCAAACGCTGGTATTTGCCACCGCCTCTTCCTGCAGCTCGGTCGTTTCCTCCTGGCCCAGGTAGCGGTCAATCAGATAGTGAGCCAGATACAGTACCGGCGTGAGCAGAATGGCCGCTGCGAACTTGTACCAATAGTTGGTATTGGCCACCGAAATTACCTGGTCCATGGTCCAGTTGCCGAACACGTAAAAGGCCACGTACAGCACCACGAACGAGTCGACGAGCTGCGAAATCAGCGTGGAGCCGGTGGCCCGCAGCCAGATATACCGGCCGCCCGTGGCCTTGCGAATGGCCGCAAAAATGGTAGCATCGAGCACCTGCCCCACCCCAAAGGCCACAATGGACCCGGTGATAATGCCCAGGCCCTGCCGGAAAATGCTTTGGTAGGCAAAGTCAATGTTGAAGGGCCGGCCGGCATTGTCCGTCTTGTTCACGTCGAGCCAGAAATCGGCCGGAGGCAGCTTGGTGGTGAGGTAGATAACCCCAAACGCAAACAGGATGAGCACCACCGTGAGGTAGCTGATGCGCAATACACCAGCCTTCTCAAAATACTCGTTGATAATGTCCGTTGTCACGAATACCACCGGCCAGATGAGTACGCCTGCCGTGAGGTTGCCAGGCAGCCCCATCAGCTTATCAGCCGAGAAAATTTTGACGCCGATGATTTCGGCCAGCAGCGCGTTTACCAGAAAAATACCGCTGAGGACGAGGTAGAGCTGCTGTTTCTTATTAGCGAAGGTGTTCATGAAGGAGATAAACTACAGGCTCACCACCAGGCCTTCGGTGGCCAGCGCGGCGGTGGGGAATACCGCCTGGGCCTCTTCCAGCAGCGGTTCCAGGGCCTTGTAGCGGCTGGAGAAGTGGCCGAGGAGCAGGTGCTTCACCTGGGCATCGTGGGCCAGCTGGGCGGCTTGGCGGGCGGTGCTGTGGTGCGTTTGGGTGGCGCGCTCGCGTAGCTCTTCCAGGAAAGTGGCTTCGTGGTAGAGCAGGTCGGCTCCGCGAATGAGGTCGGCGAGGGCGGGCGTATAAAGCGTATCGGAAAAAAAGGCGTAGCGGCGCGGCGCGGGTGCGGGAGCCGAAACATCGGCATGGCGGAGGCCGGGCTGCTGGTCGTCGGCCGCGAGGTCTTCGCCCAAGGCCAGGCGAGCCAGCTGCGCGGGCGTGAGGCCGGCGGGCAGCTTCTCTTTCAGAAGGTTGGCGCGGCGCGGTTTTTCTGAGAACAGGTAGCCGGCGCACGGAATGCGGTGGCGCATGGGCAGCGACGATACGGTAAGCAGCTCGTCCTCATACACCACGGCGTGGCTTTCGGTATCGACAGGGATAAACGCCGTTGTGAAACCTAGCTGCATGTTGGAAACCCGCGCCTGCGTCACCAGCACCTCATCGAGGCCGGGCGGACCAACGATGGTGAGCGGCTGGGTGCGGCCCTGCAAGTGCATGGTGCCCAGCAGGCCAAAGAGCCCAAAATAATGGTCGCCGTGCAGGTGCGAGATAAAAATGGCCCGCATGTGGTGGGGCCGCACGCGGTACTCCAGCATCTGCCACTGGGTACCCTCACCGCAGTCGATGAGGTAGTTGGACGCACCCACTGTGAGCACCTGCGCCGTGTGGTGGCGGCCAGCGGTAGGAGTGGCCGAAGCCGAACCCAGAATCTTCAGCTCAAAAGTCAAGATGTTGTCGTTGTCAGTTGTCAGTTGATAGTTGTCAGGGAGTCGGATGGAGCGGAAACAAAAGTTGGTTGTCAGTTGCCAGCTTCACAAAACTGACAACTGACAACCAACAACTGATAACTAAAAAAATCTACTCCTTATCCGTCAGGTCGCGCTCGATGGCGTGCAAAAACACGCGGTCGATGCCTTCTTCCACCGTGGGCAAAATGTGCAATACGGACTCCAGCTTGCTGATAGTGATGAGCTTCAGCACGTGGTCTTGCAAGCCGGTGAGCACGAGCAGGCCGCCCGTGGAATTGCACAAGCGGTTGGCAATTAGGATGGAGCTGAGGCCCGATGAATCCGTGTACTTCACGTTGGTGAGGTCCAGTATCAGGTTGTTGATGCCTTCAGCGTTCAGCTTCACGAACTCCGATTTGAGGTCGGGAGCTACGGTAGTATCGAGCTTCTTCTCCTCAATGGTGATGATGGTGTAGCTTTCTTTTTTATCAATCGTGTACTTCATACAGCGTAGGCGAGGAGGGTAAGAGAACGGCGAAGGTAAAGAAAAAACCCAAAATTTTGGGTGAAGCTGGCTAATGTTTTGCGGTGGGCCGCACCGCGGCGGGCGGGCCGGCGAAGGTGAGCGAGGCCCAGGTCGATTGCCAGTCGGCGCGGGCGCGCAGCTTGGCGGGGGCCGCGCTCATGTCCACAGTGGCCAGCAGGTAGGGGCCGGGGCCGGATAAGCGTAACAAGATGCGGCCGTTTTGGTTGGCGCGGGTGGTGTAATGGGTGGTTGGCAGGCCGCCGGGCTGGCGCTGCCACACCTGCACCGCCGCTCCAAAGGCCGGCCGGCCGGCCCGTAGTACGCGAACGGTCAGGGCTTTGTCGGCGGTCAGGCGGTAAGGGTTTTGTTCGGGCACCAGCTCCAGCGGCAGGCCGTAGATGCGGCGGCAGGCGCTGTCGGTGGCCGCAGCGGTGGCGGTGGCCTCGCCCACTTGCACCAGGGTTTTGGCGCAGCGGCGGTAGGTTTCGCGGCCGGGCTGGGCCATTTGGTCGTTTTCCTGGCGCAGCTTCAGGGCGTAGTCGAGGCCTTCTTCGCGCAGGTAGGCGGTGAACTGCTCGGCGGGCAGCTCGATGAAGGAATTGGTGGAGCGCAGCAGCACGACGTGCGTGCCGGGCTGCGCGAAGGTGAAGCCGGTGCGGAAGGTGTCGGTTTCGGTGAAGTTTTGAGGAGTGAGGTCGGTTGAGTCGGCCGGGGTGGGGCCGTAACGCACGAGGCGCTGAATTTTAGCCGCCTTAGTGGTCCAGGGCTCGCCGTGGAAGTTCTCGCCCACGAACGTGTGCACGTTCACCATCTGGCCCGGTTGGAGGCGGAAGCGCGGGGCTTCGAGCCAGAACTCGTGGGCGAGGGCGGCGGTGGTTAGCAACAGGAAGAGAGCAGTGGTTTTGAAGGGCATAAGGATAAACAAACAGCCTCTGCGTCATCTGCGCAAACCTCCGCGTCTTCTGCGGGAACCGTCGTTCAACGAATTTAGCCCGCAGAGGGCGCGGAGGTTTGCGCAGATGACGCAGAAAGTTCTATTGTCGTTCCAGCGCCAGGGCGTAGGCGCGGTCGTAGTGCACGCGCAGGTTTTTCCAGTCGAAGAGTTCGGCGGAACTTTCCACGCCGTTGCGCTGCATAATGCGTTCGCGGCGGCTGAGCTGCACGAAGTGCCAGAGCATGTCGCAAAGCTCCTCGGCCGACTCGTCGAAGGACTTTTCCTGGCGGTGGACTACAAAAATGCCTTTGCCTTCGGGGTCGGGCACGTTTTGCAGGGCGTAGTCGCCGAAGCCGGAGAGGTCGGAGGTGATGGCGGGCACGCCGCGGGCCACGCATTCGAGCGGGGTGTAGCCCCAGGGCTCGTAGTAGCTCGGGAACACGCCCATGTGGCAGCCGCGCACAAACTGGCCGTACTCCATGCCCAGCAGGGGCGAGGAGGGCGACACGAAGTCGGGGTGGTACACCATTTTCACCCGGTCGTGCCGGTGGTTGAGCAGGTTGGACCGGCGCAGGTAGTTCAGAATATCGTCGTCCTGGTCGTTCACCAGGTTGTGTGTGATGACAGGCGGCAGGGCGTTGGTTTTCCAGCTTTGGAGCTGGCGGCGGTAGCGCAGGCGCCAGTAGTCGTCCACCATCGTGCTGAGTTCGGGCAGTTTGTGGTCCTGGCTGGCGGCGGCGGCGTAGAACAGGCGCTCGCCCACCTGCTCCTCAATGGCGCGGCAGGTCTGGCGCACTTCTTCGAGCTGGGCGCGGCGTTCCAAAACTTGCGGATTGATGCTGGTGAAGGGCCGCTTGGTGATGAAAAACATCACCACCTGCACGTCGATACCGCTCTGCTGGAGGCGGTAGTTGAGGCGGGCCAGGGCCTCCAGCGTCAAATCAAAGCCCTTGTTGTGGTACTCGTAGCGGCCCGAGGTGAAGAAGTAGAGCGTGTGGTCCAGGTCGAACGAATAGGACTGGAAAAAGTGGGCCATCACAAATTCGTGAATTTTGGCCTTGTACTGCTGGTGCAGGTTCTGGAACTCGTGCAGGGCCACGAAGCGCTCAATATTGAGGCCGTTGGGCAGCACCGCGTCCGGAATTCTATCCAATAAGTAGATGCACTCGCGCACCGTGAGCTCGCTCACCGTGGTAAACACGTGGCTGCCGTGGGCGGCGGCGCGCTCCATGCGCACGGCCGGCTCGATGTTGAAGTGCTTGGCTTCGGCCTCCCAGTTCACCCACATGAGGTGGTCGTAGAAAGCGGCGTCGTTCATGGCCAGGTAGCGGCCCAGCAGGGTGGCGTGGGTGGTAAAGAGCAGGTGCACGGGCACTTGCAGGCGACGCAGCTCGGGAATGGCCACGCCGGTCATCCACTCGTGGAAGTGGCCCAGCAGGCGCTGCTCGGCTTGCAGCTGGGCCGCCAGGTGCTGGAAAAAAATAGTGGCCAGGTGCCCGAAGGCGACGACCTGGTGCAGCAAATCATCGGTGTCCGGGGCCGGAATGCCGTGGCGGGCCCACAAATCGGACTTGAGCTGGCCGAGCTGCGGGTAGGCCTGAAACGGGTTGATGAGCACCGTGCGGGGCCGGCCCGTAACGAGCCAGGTGCCGTAGCACACGTCGTAGCCCTGGGCGCGCATGGTGCGCACGGCGGCCCCAAACGGGTCGGAGGCAGTGTGCACCGTCAGGTCGTCGAAGTTTTCGAACTCGCCCTGGGCCATGTGGGAAAAGTAGGGGCCGAGCAGGCAATACCGGTTGCCCCAGGCCGGCATGGTGGCCGGCACCTTGCTGCGAATGACGGTGTAGATGCCGCCCACCTGGTTGCAAACCTCCCAGGCGACCTCCACCAGCAGGGAATCAGGAAAGAGGGCGTCGGGGGCGTGGGGGGTGGGCTGCATAACGGGTGGGATGGAAAGACCAGGAATTGAACGTGGCGAAAGGTAAGCCGATGTACGTTACAGATGCCGCAATAAAGGCCTTTATTTGGAAAAAAAGGGATTCATTTATAAACGCGCCTTGCCAAAACTTCGGGCGCTGCGGGCTGTTAACCCGCGTTATCATTGCAAAATTATTGCGCTTCACCAACCCAACTCATGGCCGATACCACCAACGTGCTGACCCTCGAACACGAAATTATGCCGGTGCTGACCCAGCGCCGCAGCCCCCGCGCCTATTCCGACAAAGCCGTTTCGGCCGAAGTCGTGGAGCAGGTTTTTACCGCCGCCTCGTCGGCCGCTTCCTGCTTTGGCGAGCAGCCGTGGCGCTACATCATGGGCAGCCAGGCCACCAGCCCCGAAGCTTTTGGGAAAATCCTGGGCAGCATGATGGAATTTAACCAAGTGTGGGCCAAAAAAGCCCCCGTGCTGGCCGTGGGCGTCGCCAAGCTGCAGTTTTCGCACGACAACAACCCCAACGGCTGGGCAAAATACGACGTGGGCCAAGCCACTGCCACGCTGGCCATGCAGGCCGCCGAGCTGGGCCTGCAAATCCACCAAATGGCGGGCTTCTCGCCCGATGCCGTGCGCGCCGCCTTCAGCATTCCCGAGGGGTTCGACCCCGTGGTCGTGTTCACGCTGGGCTACCCCGGCCCGGCTTCCAACCTGCCCGATGGGCTGCGCGAGAAGGAAACCGCGCCCCGTACCCGCAAGCCCCTGGCCGAGTTCCTCTTTGAGGGGGCATGGCCAACCGTGGACGGCGAGCGCTACGACCAGGCTCCGGTGTAAGGGCCTTCAGCCGCTGCTAACCAGCGCTTCACCGCCGCTCAACGGGTTCGTTGAACGGCGGTGAAGCATCACGCAGCCGCGAGGTGGGAAAAATCAGCAGAAAAGAAAGATTTGTAACCTACGCACCACTAAAAGGGTTAGTAATTTGCTGGCTAGTAATCGTCTAGCCCGTTCATTTGGTGATATGGACGTAGTTGTTTGAATTGGATTGCGTGGTTAGCTCGCGCATGCGCAGCGCCGTTGGCGGGCTGGGCTTTTGGTCGTTTCCCCGTTGCCTTACTTTCTCTTCGTGCCTGTTCTCAGCGAAAGCCGTAACCTCCGCTATTTCACCTTCTGCTACCTGTATGTAATGCAAGGCATCCCGGCGGGATTTCGGGGTAGTACCATTTACAACTACCTCATTGAAAGAGGGTTGACGGCGAGTGCCGTGGGTTCCTTTGCGTTGGTGGTGGCGTTGCCCTGGTCGTTTCAGTTTGTGTGGGGGCCCGTCGTGGACCGGTTTCAGCACTCTGTGCTGGGGCAGCGCAAGCAGTGGGTGGTGCTTACGCAGCTGGTGGCCGTGGCGGCATCGCTCGGCCTACTGCTCGTCGATGCCCCCCTGGCGCAACTGGGGCTTATGTCGGGCCTGTTCTTTGTGCACAGCCTGTTTGCCTCTATTCAGGACACGAGCGTGGATGCCATGGCCATTGCCGTTACGCCCGAGCAGGAGCGCGGCCGGCTCAATGCCCTTATGCGCATCGGCTTTCTGCTGGGCACCTCCCTCGGCGCGGCGGGCCTGGCACCGGTGCTGGCGCGCCACGGCTTCCACACGGCGGTGGTGCTGCAGTCGGTGGCGCTGCTGGTCTTTACGGGGCTCACGTTCTTTATTCGCCTGGACCGCACCGACCGCCTGCTGCCCGCCTGGGGCCAGCGGGCAGCCTTGCGGCGGCCCGCTCCCGTGGCCGCCGCCGTCGAAAAAAACCCGCCGTTGTGGGGCGTATTTCGGGACTTGTTTCGCAGCCTTTGGCAGCCGCGCAGCCTGCGGATTTTTCTTTGCGTGTGGGTGGTGTACTTGGCCGTCACGGTGTTCTACAGCAGCTTTATCTACACCCTGATTCATTCCCTGCATTGGCGCGCCAAAGACGTGTCGGTGCTCGAAGGCAGCTGGGTGAATCTGCTGGCGGTAGGCGCGCTGCTGAGCGGCGGGCTGGTTTCGGACCGCTTTAGCGCATTGCGGCTGCAACGCTGGGTGCTGGGAGCCATTGTGCTGGTGCTGCTCGGGGTAAGCGTGGCGCACGCCGGCTGGGCGCGGCCGGCGTTTGCCACGGGCAGCATCGTGCTCCTGAACCTGATTGACCCCTTCATGAGCGTAGCTGCCCTGCCGCTCCTCATGAACCTGTGCGCCAGCCGCGTGGCGGGCTCGCAATTTACCACCTACATGGCCCTGATTAACTTTGGGGGAGTGATTGGGGCCCAAATCAACGGCTGGGCCCTGGCTGTAACCACGGCCCCGGTGGTGGGCCTGGCTTGCACCGCCGCGGTGCTGCTGGCCCTGTGGGGGTTGCGGCGGGTGGCCACCTTCCACGAGCAGGAAATCCCCGTTTTTGCGTAATCACGGCGCTGCGGCCGGTTGTTGCTTGATTTCCGCGGGTGCCTGGCCCGCCGCAGACGTGCCCACGGCCGTTTCCGGGCCCGTGTACATTCTTAACGCGGTAGGCTTGTTCCCAAATTAGAAAACGACCAAAGCCCGTCGTGCTCAGCTGGCGGCCGCGCAGCTGAACATGACGGGCTTTGGTCGTGCTGACGGGACCGCTGCCTTACCCTTCCTGCGACAGTATCAGCACTGCGTAGGGGGCAATGGCAATGCTGCCGTGCCATTTGAAGCCGTCGTATTTACCGGCCTTGGCGTCGATACCAAAGCTTTCCACGTCGCCAAAGTCGCCGTCGTAGCCCTGCCAGTCGCTGTTGAAGCGCACCTGCCAGTGGCCGGGGCCGGGCAGGCCGATGGTATAGGCCTCGTGGGCCTGGTTGGCGAAATTGGCCAGTACCACGGTGGTGTCGCCGGGGCCGCCTTCGCCGGCCTGGCGGCCAAAGGCCACCAGTTTGTCGTCGTTATTCACGTGGAAAACCTGGGTGTGCTGGCCGCACAAGCCGCGCGTGGTGCCGTGCAGGTTACGGCGCAGCGCAATCAGGTCGCGGTAGAGGCCCACCAGGCCGCCGCGCTCCTCCACCCGCTCCCAGCGAATGGGCTCGGTGTCGGCAAACGAGCCATCGGCCAGAAACTCCTGGCCCTGGAAGAGCATGGGAATGCCGGGGGCCGTCATTACGAGGGCCGCGCCCAGGCTGGAGCGCTTCTTGGAGAACCAGTGGTCGGCCGCGCCGGGCATGATTTCCTCGGGCACGCGGCTTTTGCCGTTGGCCACTTCGTCGTGGCTTTCGGTGTAGATGACGCGGCGGAAGGCGTTGTCGTTGTAGAGCTGCGTCAGGGCCTGGGCCACGGCGGGCATGTCGCGGTCCGCGTCGTTCTGCGTCGTCAGGGCCTCGCGGATGGGGTACACGAACGAGCCGTCCCACTGCGAGTCGAAGCCCTGGCCGCCTTTGGCGGTGGCTTCGGTGATGGCGGCATTGCCGCGCAGGTCCTCGGCGATGGTGATTTTCCAGGGCATCGTCTGGTCGATTTCCTCGTTAATCCAGCGCATCAGGCTCCAGCCGTCGGGCAAGTCATCAGCGGGGTCTTCCTCGCCGTTCACGTTCCGGATGAAAGAAATAGCGTCGGCGCGGAGGCCGTCGCAGCGGTACTCGTTGAGCCACATCAGGGCATTGTCGCGGATGTACTGACGCACCTCGGGGCGGCCGTAGTCGGGGCGGTTGTCGCCCCAGGGTGTTTTGGCGCGCCAGTCGTTGTAGAAGTAGATGCCGCCGCCGTCGTTCTCGCTCCAGCCATCAAACTGCCACAGGTCGAGGTCGCCGGGGCCGAAGTGGTTGTACACCACGTCCAGCACCACCGCGATGCCGTGCTGGTGGGCCAGCTTCACCATTTCCTTAAAGGCCACCGGCCCGCCGTAGTCGCTTTCGAGGGCAAAGGGGTTGGCCGGGTTGTAGCCCCAGGAGCGGCTGCCGGGAAACTCCGTGGCCGGCAGCAGCTCAATGCAGTTGATGCCCAAATCGCGCAGGTAGGGCAGCTTTTCGGCCACGCTCAGGAAGGTGCCCACGCGCTCCTCGTCGGGGGCATTGAAGGTGCCGACGTGCAGTTCGTAAATCACCAGCTCGTTCCAGGCCGGCATCTGAAAATGGTCGTCGCCCCAGTCAAAGTTGGGGTCGTGCACCACCGACGAGCCGGCCGAATTCGTGACCTGCCGGGCGTAGGGGTCGTTGCGGTCGAAGGTCTGCTTGCCGTTGGTGATGTGGAATTTGTACTCATCGCCCACCTTGGCCCCGGCCACATCGGTGGCCCAGTAACCGTCGACTTCGTGCTGGAGCGGGTTTTTGTCGCTCTTCCAGTCATTAAAAGTGCCGATGACGGCCACCGCGTCGGCATTGGGGGCCCACACCCGGAAGGTAGTGCCGGCCGCGTGGGGCACGGCGCCCATGCCGGGCTGCAGGTTGGGGCCGAAATCGGCTTTGGGCGTAGCGGCCGGAGCCGGTTTGGGGGGTGCTTTCGGAGCAGTTTTGGCGCGGGAAGCGGGTTTGGAAGCGGAAGCGTTTGGCATCGAAAAAAACGGCTGCCCACCGCCCGGGCAGCCGAAAATGCGGCCGGTACTAGGCAGGGGAGCCTGATTATACGGACGGCGGCCGGTTTTGGCTGCCTCGTGCCGTAGCGCGGGCTTTTAGTCCGCGACCTCGTGCCGTGCCCCCACTATTGTGCTGGGCCGCGGACTAAAAGTCCGCGCTACGCATCTTTCAGCAGAAGCTTTTTGGCCGGCCGCGTTGTTAGTTTGTTTTTCGATTTTGAATTCCCCCGTTTGAAAACCCGCCCCAAACCCGTCATTTTTGGCCTCTACGGCTGGTCGCCCGACTACGGCTTCCGCTACATCCACCCCGCCAACCGCCGCGCCTTCGAGCTACTTGAACCCGTGGGCAAGCTCTTCGAAAAAATCTCCGAAGACGAGGAAGGCGAGTGGATTATCATTCGCTACGACGAGCAGCAGTTTCTCGTCCGCCCCGAGCTGTTCAAGGAAATTTACCACAAGCCCACCTTTAGCTTCGGCGATTCGGTGGAGGAAATCACGCCCCAGCCCGGCCAGTACCGCCGCTTCGGCCTCATCTCCGACGTGTTCTGGAACGAAGCCACCGACACCGCCACCTACCAGATTGTGCAGCACAAGCGCAAGCTGCCGAAGTTATTTGGGGCTGAAGAGCTGCGCGAAGGGTAGCCTTTCTCGCCGTTTTTGGTCCGGTTCCCGGCTCAAAATCCCAACAGGTGCCGCCACGGAATGACAAAAGGCAGAACCAGCACCCAGACCACAAAAAACAGCGCCATGCCCGTTGGGTACGGCTGACCGGTGCGGGCGGCCGGTAGCCCCACCACCACCAGCCACACACTTTTATAAAAGAGTTGCAGCAGCAGCACGGCCGCCAACGGCACGGGCCGCCACAGCCCCGCCCCCGACAGGAAGGCGATGCCCAGCCACAGGCACCCCACCAGCCGCACGGTTTCGGATGGCGCGTAGGCGCGCTGAAACACGGTGCGGGCCGCCACCCGTGGGTAAAAAAGCGAGCTAAGGCCAATCCAGCCGGCAACGAAAATGTTGGCGGCGTACACGAAGCGAAGCAGGAGCATAACGAGGAGAGGGAAGTCGGCGGTGATTTGGCCCGGTGGTTTCAGAATTTCAGGCCCGCCCCCACTTTTATTACCGGGTACACCCGCACAGCATCGGCGTTGAGGGCGGGACCCAGGCCGGCGCGGGCGTCAAATACCCCGCGGCTGCCCACCGCCCAGGCGTAGCCATAGCCGGCGTAGGGCAGCACAGTGGGGCGGTTATCGGCCCGCAGCAGGCGGTTGCGCACCCAGGCCGAACCCAGTAGCAGGTAGTCGCCCCGCAGCGGTTCGCCGCCCAAAAACCATTTCACGTTCAGGCCGTGGGTATGGGCGAAGTTGGTTTCGGCTTGCAGCGTGAGCGGCCCCAGGGTGCGCGTCTCTACGGTGAGCAGCGGGGTGAAAGGGGCCAGCAGCACGCTCAGCCGCACGCTTAGCACGGGGCGGGGCGGGTGGTTGGGGGCTTGCGCCTGCCCACGGTGGGCTGGCAGCAGGCCCAGGCCGGAAAGCAGCAGCGCGCCCGCCGCCGTTGTCGCGCGCCTCATCGCTCGGCTTGGCGGCGGATGGCTGCCAGCACCTCGGGCAGCAGGGCGCGGTAGCGTCGGCCCAATACCCGGCCAAAAAGGCCTTTGCTGGCCCCCGTGAACCAAACTTCGTGGGTGAACTGCGTTTGCCCGTCGGCCTGGCTCAGGGTGCGCCGGACGTAGAGGGCACCCAGCGGCAGCTTGGTCCGAAACGTGTAGGAGCGGCCCGGCTCCACGGCAGTCAACTCAAACGCCGACCTGGGACCCTTGTCCGGCACCAGCTCGCCGCGGGTGCCCACCGCCCACGGCCCCGCCAGGGTAGCCTGTTTCAGGCCTTTATCCCACTCAGGCCAGTGGTCCACATTGGTCCAGATGGCCCAGATGCACGCCGGCGGAGCCGTGGTGCGTACCGAGCAGCTGAAGTGCGTGTTGGATTCTATGGACGAGGGCGGGGGCGGCGGTCCAGTCAGGGCAAAGGCGAGCAGCAGCAGCATGAGCAGTGGGGAGAGCAATGGAGAACCCAAATTTCTACCGTCCCATGGCCCATTTACTGCACCTATGTTAATTTCCGCCGAATCCGGCTCAACGACTGCGGGGCGATGCCGAGGTACGAGGCCAGGTGCCGCAGCGGCACCCGCTGCACCAACTGCGGGCGGGTGCGCAACAGGGCGCGGTACCGGCTTTCGGCAGTTTCAGTTTGCAGGTCTTCCAGAATTTCCTCGGTGTACTGCTGCACCTGCTGGGTGAGGCCACGCACAAACGCCGCCCAGGCCGGTACGGCCAGCAAGGCGTACGCGTCGGCTTGGCCGAGCTGCCACAGCGTGCTGGCTTCCAGGGTTTCCACGGTTTCGGTGGCCGGCACTTGCCCGGCGAAGCTGCGTTGCGAGGTGAAGGCATACGGTGCCTCGGTGAAAAATTTGGTGATGTCCTCGCCGTCTTTCCACACAAAAAAGCGCAGCAGGCCGCTTTCCAGAAAAAACAGGTGTCGGCATACGCGGCCGGCTTCTATCAGGCGGGTGCCGGCCGGCACGGTGCGCGGCTCCAGAACGGCCGCCACCCGCGCCCATTCGGCTTCGGCCAGGGGAGTATAGGTTTCGATAAACTGCCGGAAAAGATGCATGAGCGCAAATGCGATTTATAAATCAGGAAATGGCGGTTTCCGTGCCGGGGTAATGCTGCGCTTGCGAAGCGTTTTCTCAGGCTTAGTTACCGGTTATTCATCACAAAGAAGGCCCTTCACAAGTTCAGGTTGACCGATTCATCGAACGGGCCTACTAATTTACTTTACACCCCCACCGCGATGCCCACCACCACCGCCACGGCTCCCAACACAAACAGCGCGGCCCACAGCGGCGCGGCAAACTTTATCCACTGCTCAAATCGCACGCCGGTGGCCGCCAGCATGGCCATAAGGGTGCCGTTGGTGGGCGTGATGAGCTCGCACAGGCCCGCGCCGTACTGAAACGCCAGCACCGTGACCTGCCGCGAAAGGCCCAGGATGTCGGACAGCGGCACGAGCAGCGGCATGGTGAGCGTGGCCTGCCCGCTGCCGCTGGGAACGGGCACGTGCAGCAGGGTTTGCACGCCCATCATGCCCAGAGCGGCCAGGGCCACGGGCAGGTGGCCGAGCGGCGCGGCCAGCCCGTGCACGATGGTGTCCACGATGTGACCCTGCTCCAGCACCACGAAAATGGCCCGCGCAAACCCAATCAGCAGGGCCGAAAAGGCAATGTCCCGAAAGCCCGCGATGAAGCCCTCGGCCGTGCCCGTGAGGCCGCGGCCCCCCACCAACCCGGCCACGATGCCCAGCACCAGAAACAAGGCCGACATCTGCTCGAACTCCCAGTGCAGCTGCACCACGCCGTAGGCAAACGCGCCGAACGCGGCCAGCATCAGCAGCAGCACCAGGCCCGGCCGGCCGCTGTTGGCAGCAGGGCCAGCGGCGGTTTCGTTGGCATCCAAACTTAGGTCGGGGGCCTGGCGGTGGCGCACGGCGTGGCGCGTGGTGGCCCACAGCCACAGCCCCACCGCTACCAGTAAAAAGCCCATCCGAAAGGCCCCGCCCGAGAGCAGTGGCAGCTGCGCCAGCTTCTGGGCAATGCCCACCTGGAACGGGTTTATCGGGCTAAACGAGGCCCCCACAAAGGCCGCCCCCACGCTGGCCGCCACCGCCGTGAGCACGGGGTAGCCCAGCCGCCGCATCAGCACCAGCAGCACCGGCACCAGCGGGATAATCTCCTCGCCCATGTTCTCCAGCGCGCCCATGGTGGCGAAGAGCGTGCCCACCAACGGAATCACGAGTACCTCGCGGCCGTGAGCGCGGCGCAGCAGCCAGTCCACCCCGAAGCGCAGCGCCCCGGTCTGGTCCACCACCGTGAAGGCCCCGCCGGCCAGGAAAATCAGAAACACCACGGCGGCCGCGTCGGCCAGGCCTTTGGGCACGTCCACCAGCACCTCCAGCGGGCCCACGGGCGTGGCGGGCACGGTGTGGTAGGAGCCGGCCACCACCACCTGCCGGCCGGTGGCCGGGTCGAGGTGGCGCGTGAATTCACCGGCTGGCAGCACGTAGCTGAGCGCGGCGGCCAGGATTATAAAACCAACAATGAGCACCAGCGGGTGCGGAAAGCGAAAACGATTCATGATGCGAACTTAGGGCGGCTGCGCACGAACTTTGCAAAAGTGCCGTTCGCCTCCCATGACCATCATCGCCTTTAAAGCCCTGCACCAGCGCCGCCAGCTCACCTACCTGGCCCAGCACGGCACGCGCCTGGCCGAGCGGGCCGAAGACAGCTTCGACCTCGCGCTCTATGCTGTGGAAGGGTTTTACGCCGAAACCTGGCGCAGCCGGGGCGAGGAGGCCGTGCTGTTCATCCACGTTTTTCAGAAGCCGGCCGGGCTGGGCGAGTACCTGGCCCGGGTGCAACTGCCCGGGGGGCTGTAAGGTCCTTGCGCCGCCCCGGCAATTTCGCCGCTGGCCCAACCCCTACACATTATATGCGGCTGATTCTAACGTTTGCCCTGTTGCTTCTGTTCGGCCGCCTCGGTTTTGCCCAAACCCCGCCCGCCCGGCGCACCCCGGAGGAATTTGGCTACCGGCATCTGGTGGTAATGTTTGGCAAGGACAGCGTGGACGTGCTGGTGAAATCGCCGAAGGGTGAGGAACAGAAAAAGAAACCGCTATTGCTGTGGGCGCAGGGCTCACTGCCTCGCCCGCTGATTATGTACGATGAGCGCGGGCTGTTCGGCGTGCTGCCTTTTCTACCAGATGAGTTATCACTCGATTGCCACATCGTACTTATCAGCAAGCCTGGAATTCCCTTAATAGTGGATGCCAATAGCTTGGATACTGGCTACAATTTTGCTGATAAAACGACTCATGTACCGCCTTTATATTACTGCCAGCGCAACTACTTGGATTATTACGTGCGGCGCGATGAGGCCGTATTGCGCTACCTCAAAAAGCAGCCATGGGTGGACAAGGCGCGCGTGGTAGTGGGCGGCCACTCCGAAGGCAGCCGCGTAGTATCCCGCTTAGCGGCCGTGCCGGGCCTGGTGAGCCAGGTAGTATACCTGAGTGGGAGCCCACTGGGCCGGGAACTGACCGAAGTAGCGCGTGAGCCAACGGACAGCACCGGCACCGGAATAGAAATGGAATTTGCCCAATGGCAGCATGCCGTGGACCATCCCGAGCAAAACGACTGCACACCCGGCGACAGTGACAAGAACGTTTACTCGCACGGTCAGCCGGATTTGCCCTTTCTCCTGAAAGCGCAAGTGCCCATTTTCGTAGGTTATGGTACCCGTGATGCTGGTGCTATGGCCAACGACTATCTCCGCCTCGAAGCCATTCGGCTCCATAAAAATAATATCACCTTTCGGCCTTATCTAGGCCGAGAGCACAACTTCTTTAGCTTCAAAAATGGTAAGGTGAACAACGAGGATTGGTATTGGGAGCGAGTGGGCGAGGACTTTCTGCGCTGGGCGGGGCTGTGGCCCGACGCGAAATAACCGCTCGGTCATATCGGAATATTGCCGACCTTGCCCGGCATGAACCGCCGTCTGCCCCTCGCCTTTGCCCTGCTCAAGTTCGTTTCCGGCTACTTCCTCATCAGTCCGCAATACGACTTGCAGCGCGATGAATACCTGTACCTGAACCAGGGCCAGCACCCGGCCTGGGGCTACCTGGAGGTGCCCCCGCTGATTGCCGCGCAGGGCTGGGTGAGCCTGGCGCTGGGCGGGGGCTTTTTCTGGGTGAAATTCTGGCCGTTTTTGTGGGGAGCGGCCACGCTTTACTTGGTGATGCGGCTGGCGCAGCGGCTGGGCGGGGGCTGGTTTGCCACGGCGTTGGCCGGCACCTGCTACCTGGGCACGGCCTTCGCCCGCTCCAATCTGTTGTTTCAGCCCAACTCGTTTGAGGTGTTCGGCTTCGTGGCGGCCCTCTACGCGCTGGTGGCGCATGAGCAGACGCGGCGGCCCGGCTGGCTCTACGCGCTGGGCGCGGCCGTGGGCCTGGGCCTGCTCAACAAGTACACCGAGCTGTTCTTCGTGGCCGCGCTTGGCACAGCTTTGCTGCTCACGCCGGGCGGCCGCCGGCTGCTGGCCAGCCGCCACCTGTGGGGCGCGGCCGGCCTAGCACTGCTGCTGTGGGCCCCCAACCTGGCCTGGCAATTCCGCCACGGCATCCCGTTTCGGCACCACATGCAGCTGCTGCACGACACCCAGCTGGTGCACAACGAGACGGCCAACTTCTGGAAAATGCAGCTGCTGATGTGCTTGGCCGCCGTGTGGGTGTGGGTGCCGGGGCTGGGCTCGCTGTTGTGGGGGCACCCTTGCCGGCCCTACCGGGCGGTGGGTTTCACGGCCGTGCTGGGCGTGGCCCTGCTGGCCGCCCTGCACGGCAAGGCATACTACGCCCTGGGGTACTACCCGGCCCTGTTCGCCTTTGGGGCCCGGTGGTGGGAGCGGCAGCTGGCGGCCGTGGGCCAGCGGCACCCCCGGCCCGCGGCCGGGCTGCGGTTGGCCTTGGTGGCCGTGCCGCTGGCCCTGCTTGGGCCCGTGTTCCCTTTCTTTTTTCCCGTGCGGCCGCCGGCCGCGATGGCAGCCCTGCGCGCCCGCTACGCCGGCATCGGGTTCTACCGCTGGGAAGACGGCCAAGACCACGCCCTGCCCCAGGACTACGCCGACATGCTGGGCTGGCACGAGCTGGCCGACAAGACCTGGGCCGCCTACCAGTCCCTGCCCGATTCGATGCGCGCTCACACCCTCATCAAGTGCGATAACTACGGAGAGGCCAGTGCCCTCAACTACTATAACGCCCACCGGGCCATGCCGCCGGCCCAAAGCTTCAACGGCAGCTTTCTGTACTGGTACCCGGTGCGGCGCGACTGGCAGGCCATCATCATGGTCGATGATGAGCCCGATGCGGAGTTGATAGCGCATTTTGCCTCCTGCCGACCGGCGGGCCGCGTAGAAGACCCCTACGCTCGGGAAAAAGATACGGTCATTGCGATTGGAATAAAGCCGGATAGCGCGATAATCAGCCGGGCCAATGGCGAACACCGCGCCGCCCTGGCCGAGTGGGAAAGGGCCGCCGCCCGGCCCGGCTACGAAGCAAACGGAAACTCGGCCACGCTTTCCCAGGGCCCGTTGCGGTAAGCCCACAGGTGCAGGCCCATGCCCATGGCTTCGAATGGCCCGAAGCCGGCCTGCAAATCAGCCAGTAACTGGCGGGCCGCGGCGGGCTCTACCTTGTTTTGAATGGTGACGTGGGGCTGGAGCTTCTGCTGGTCCTGGGGCGTGAGGTAGGCGGCAAACGCGGTTTGCAGCTGGCGGTGCAAGGCCCGCAGTGCGTCGTTTTCGAGCGTGAAGGCCACGCCCCGGCCCAGGGAGCGCAGCCCCGTGACCTGGAGCGGCAGCGGGCGCAACGTGCCGGCGATGGCTGCCAGCTGGGCCCGTACGGCCGCCAACTCGGTCCCGGGCAAGTGGTGGAACAACGTGAGGTGCGCGGCCAGGTAATTGATTTTGGGCGGGAAATGCTGGCGGCGCAAGGCGTTGAAATACGTCTGGGTGTCGGCGTCGAGCGCGAGGGTGAGGATGAGCGGGGCAGGGCTAGCGGCGGGCATGGGCAGTGGCAAGGTGGCAAGAATAAGTAGTACGGAAGGCCCGGGGTTGCCGCCGGGCCGCGGCCCCGGGTGGGCGCAATTTGCAAGCCCTGCGATAGGGCTAAATCCGCGTTTAATCGGGTTATTAGGCCGTTTTGCGGGACCTAATTCGGGTAGTCAGGTGTTGGGTAAGTATCCGCCAACAACCCGTTTGTATGCTTGCTGCCAGCTCCCTCGTTTCCCTTTCCGATACCCTGCTTACCGACCAGCCCGCCCCGGCACTGGTTCCGCGCACTCACTCGGCCAAGCTGTGGCTGCCCCAGCGGGTGGTGTTTACCCCCGACGCGCTGGACGAGGAGTTTGGTCAGCAAATCCTGGCCCGCGTCTCAGCCCAGGGCTTGGAGGTGGAGCTGCTGAAAAGCAACCGCCTCACCGGCCTGCGCGACCCCGGCGGCGACGTGCGCGCCACCTACCGCACCGCCAAAAACACGCTGGCCATCGTGAAGGCTCCGGCCGGGGCCCTGCGCCTGCAACCCACCCCGCCTTCGGCCAACTGGCAGCTGAACCTGGCCGAAGGCTGCCCCGCGCACTGCCAGTACTGCTACCTGGCCGGCTCGCTCAGCGGCCCGCCGGTGGTGAAGGCCTTCGCCAACCTGCCCCAGTTATTGGCTAATACCGCGACCTACGAGCAGCCGGGCCGCGTGGTCAGCTTCGAGGCCAGCTGCTACACCGACGTGCTGGGCATCGAGCACCTCACCGGCAGCCTGGCCGAGGCCGTGCAGCATTTCAGCACCCGCGCGGGCGCGGAGCTGCGCTTCGTGAGCAAGTACGACCACATTGGCCCGCTGTTGGGCCTGGCGCACCACGGGCGCACGCGGGCCCGTTTCTCCCTCAATGCCGAGGCCGTGGTGCGGCAGCTGGAAGGCGGCACGGCCTCGGTGGAAGCCCGGATACAGGCCCTGCGCCGGCTGGCCCTGCCCGTGGCGCAGGGCGGGGGCGGCTACCCGGTGGGCGTGGTGCTGGCCCCCATCATGCCCATTCCCGACTGGCAAACGCACTACACCGAACTGCTCGACCGCCTGGCGACGGCCCTTGATTTCGACTGTGACCTGACCGTGGAGCTCATCACCCACCGCTTCACGCCCGGCTCCAAGGACGTGCTGCTGCAATGGTACCCCAACACCCGCCTCGACCTCACCGAGGAGGGCCGGGCCGTGAAGCGCAACAAGTTTGGCGGCCTCAAATACGTGTACCAGCCCGACCAGATGCGGGCCATGAAGGCCTGGTTCTACGCTGAGTGGCAGCGCCGCTTTCCGGCCGCCCCGGTGCAGTACTGGACGTAAGAGGAATTAAAAATGAATAATTAAAAATGTGCCAAGCCGGCAAGCGAGCGTAGCCCACCGGTCCGACTGATAATTTTTAATTCTTCATTTTTAATTTCCCGACCGTCGGGTCTCATCCCGCTCCGTACATCCTCTCTATTCAGCACGCTGCGAGAATCTAGTTCGCGCCACGGTAACTGGCGGCAGCTTACAGCCGCCGGATGCGCCGGATGATTTCAGCCTCGCTCAGGATTTCCATGGGGGGCTGAAGAATTTGGCCAGCCTGCACCGTAACGGTTTGGGTGGCGTAGTATAGCCGGCCGCCACGCGTTTGCAATACCACGGCCACTACGGGTGCCCCCACGGGCAGGCGGCATTGCCAGCGGTTGGGCGCGGCTAAACTGGTGTAGCAACGGGCCAGGCCATTGTAGCCCACCGGCCGGAAATACACCCGGGTTTCGACAGCAGAAGGCACCTCAACGGTTACGTTTGCCGTGCTGTTGCCCTGGTAGGCGTGCCAAAACTGGTCGATGTTCCAGGTGCCGATGGAGTCGAGCGGCAGCGTGACGGTGTAGTGGCCCGCGGTGGCGGGGGCCAGCCAAACGGGGCGGGGGGGCGTGGTCCAGCCCGACGAATCGGGGGTGAGGCTGAGCAAGGGGCGGGGCGGCAGCTGCCACAGCTGCATCCGGGTGGTATCGAGGCCCGCAGTTGGCACCGGCGAGGTGAGTTCCAGGCCCCCTTGCACCGCCCCGGTTGCGGCCACGGTGGCCGGTAGCCGCAGGCGGGTGGTGCCCTGCCAGGCCTGAACAGTGAATTCGCCCCCCGATACGAGGTGCGCACCGCTGGCGGCCGTGGTGGGCATGCTGGCCAGCACCATGTCGGGCACGGCGTAAATCTCGCGCACCCACAGCTCGGCCTGGCCGATGGCGGGCGTTTGGCCATTGGGCAGCCGGAAGGCATTGGCCGGAAAGCGGAGCGTGGCCCCGGCCGCCGTACGCAGGGCCTGGGGCTGGTTCAGGGCAAAGCGAAAGACCTGAACGGCCGGGGCATTGGTCCGCAGCAGGGCCGTGAGGGGCGGCACGCCGTCGTCGGGTATGAACAGGAGGTCGTCTTTCCGGCAGGCCAACAGGCCGCCAGCCCCCAGCAAAAGCAGGGATAAGCGTTTCATACGGAGGCGGGTGAAGGGTGGCGCTTGAAAGGTGGCCGCGCTTTGATGGCAGTTAAGTTGTCAGTTATTAGTTGTCCGTTGTTAGTGACTTACTAACCAGTTGACTGACAACTGACAACGAACAACGGACAACTCGTTTACTTTTGAACGACTACTTAAAAGTTGAGAGTTAAAAATTTGAATGATAACAAATTGATTTTTAACTTATAACTCCTAATTTTTAACTGCTATCAGCGCAGCCTGTAAGAAATGCCCAGCAACGTACTGCCGCCCAGCAAGTAGCGCGGCGCAAACCCCGAAGCCGGCCGGGCCAGCGGCGTGAGGAAGTACGTGCCCGTGGGCTGGGCCAGCAGCTCCCAGCGCGGCCCAACGCGGTAGCGCAGGTCGACCCCCAGGCTTAGCGACAGGTTGAGCGGGCGGTAAGGGCTGCCGGTAGGGCCCCAGCTTTGGCTGGTGCAGCCGCAGGTACTGCCCTCGGTGGTGGCTCCGCCCAGGTAAAAGGCGGCAGCGGCCCCGCCCAGCAGGCCGAAACGGAAGTGCCGCCCGCCCCGGCCCAGCCAGTAGCCCACCCGCATCGGCACCGTCGCGAAGCGGTAGGTGTCGCGCAGGTTGGCCGACCGGATTTGGGTTGAGTCGATAATGCGCGGGGGGGAATTCATGGGAAAGGAATTGGGCGCAGCGGCGCTGGCAGGCACCGTTTGGAAGGCTAGCCGGGTGGCGTATTCCTGGTAGCCCAGGCCGGTGCTCAGCGTCCAGCGGCCATTGAGCACGCGCTGCACTTGCACTTGCGCCCCGAAGCCCGCGGCGGGCCTCTCCTGCGCCGCCACCGACGTGCGGTCCCCCGCCTGGTTATAAAAATTGACCGGTGCTGTCGGTGCTACGCTGCCGCCGCTGCTGCCCAGCCGGCGGTACGTCAGGGCCGGGCCGGCCAACACCTGCACCGCCCAGCGCGAAGCCATCGCCTGGGCTGGTCGGGGCAAGGTATTCGTTGGCGCGGGTACCGTTGGCGTGGCCCAAGGGGCTGGCAATAAGACTATTGAGCGCGGCTGCAATCGGTTCCAGGCCGCGAAGGAGATGGGTGCGGTGGGCGCGTCGATACTTAAGTGGTTCGCAGTTGGTACAGCCCCCGAGGCAGTGCTTTTCGTCGCCTTGGTTAGGTCAGCCGAAGGCAAAATTGCTATCCGCTGGTCGGTGGTCACAACCACACCGGAGCGGCTGGCACCGCGCCGTTTCTTCGCGCGGGTGTTGGTTGAATACAGCGGCTGCTTTCGGGCGCGGACTTCAAGAACTGCCGTGTTTGGGCGGCCGGTAGCGACGGCCGGGGCCGGCGCGCCGGCCCCGTCAGACCGGCCAGCGGTTCGCGCCGCGTCCGGAGCCGTGGAAGCCAGCGCCCCATTCGCCAACGCATCAGCTGGGCTTGATTGCGAAGTGTTTTTGCCGATTGAGCGGCTACGCTGCGCCGCCGCCGCGCTGCGAGCCGCGGCAATCGTTGTCCTTGGCTCTTCAAGAGCAACAACCGGAGCCCGCCCTGCAATGGCTGCGGTAACGGCACGGGCGGCCTTCGTCGCCTCCGGCGCGGCAGTAGTTGCCTGGCCGGTGGTACCCGCGTGGCTAGCGGTAGTGCCTGCAATGGCAGCGGCTGGTTGGGGCGTTGCTAGTTGGCTATTGATTGGGATGCGCGCTTCATTTGCAGGCAAACGGCTGCCGGTGGCTACTTCCGGGCGGTTTCGCCCCAAGCGGCTGAGCCGCCAGCCCTGCCAGCTGCCAATGCCAATAAGCAATAGCAGCAACCCCAGCCACGCCGCGCGGCGGCGGCGCAACTTGGGGGCCGCCACCGGCTGCGGCAACTGCGCCCGAATACTGGCCCACAGCGGTGCGGGCGGCTCCTGGCCGTAGTTGACCAGCCGGTCGCGCAGGGCGTCGTACAAGTCGTCGGGGTCGCGGTCGGTCATGGCATTTGGGGGTGGTGATGGGCTGCCAGGCGGGTTTCGAGCAGCCGGCGGGCCCGGGCCAGCTGCGATTTCGAGGTGCCCTCGGCAATGCCCAGCAGTTCGCCGATTTCTTGGTGCGAGTAGCCCTCCACGGCGTAGAGGTTGAGCACCGTGCGGTAGCCGGGCGGCAGCGTGGCCAGCAGGGCCAGCAGGTCGTGAGCCGCCAGGTGGTCCAGCGCCGAGGGCTCGGCCGAGGGCAGGTCGGCGGCCCGGTCGTCGGCGTCGGGGCTGGGGGCGGGGTGACGCAGGCGGTGCTGCTCCAGGGCGTGCAGCGAGGTGGTGACGGCAATGCGCCGCGCCCAGGCTTCGAAAGGCCCTTGGCCCCGGAATTGGTCGAGGCGGGTGAATATTTTAACGAACGTATTTTGCAGGGCGTCCTCGGCTTCGGCCCGGTTGGGGCAGTAGCGCAGGCACACGCCCATCAGCAGGTAAGCGAGTTTTTGGTAGAGCTGGTGCTGCGCCGCCGATTCGCCGCGCCGGCACGCTGCCAGCAGGGCCTCATCGACGGGGGCAACGGGTGGCGGCATAAGTGTGAAGCGTGGCTGGACGTGAAGGCGGGCGGTACCGGCCCGGCCTTGTGCACCCTTGACCGGTGGCGGGCGGCTCCGGTTGCACGGGGCCGAAGTTATTTTGAAAATTGCTGAAGACAAGCGCCCTGCCGCTCTGCCGCTCGTCGTATCCTTGCAGCAATTAATCTGTGAAATCCCAAAAACCCGACCAGCTCCGTGATGCGCTACTTCCACGTCGATGCCTTTGCCCAAGGCCCTTTCACCGGAAATCCCGCCGGCGTTTGCCCGCTCGAAACGCCGCTGCCCGCCGCGCTCATGCAGCAAATTGCCGCCGAAAATAACCTGGCCGAAACGGCCTTCATCGTGCCCCGCAGCGCCCCGGCCGAGTACGACATCCGCTGGTTTACGCCGGCTGTGGAAATTGATTTGTGCGGGCACGCCACCCTGGCCTCGGCCCACGTGCTGTTCACGCACCTGGCGCTTGCGGGGTCGGAAGTCACATTCCACAGCCAAAGCGGCCCGCTGCGCGTCACGCGCGAAACCGATGGCCGCCTCACGCTCGACTTCCCGTCGCGCCCGCCGCAGGAGCTGGCCACGCACCCCACCGGCCTGGCCGATGGCCTGCGCGCCACGCCTTTGCACGTGCTGGCCGCGCGTGACTTACTGGCGGTCTTCAACACCGAAGCCGAAGTGCGGGCGCTGCACCCCGATTACGCCCGCATCGCGGCGCTGGAGTACGTGGGCGTCATTGCCACCGCGCCGGGCAGCGACGGTATCGATTTCGTGTCGCGCTTCTTTGCGCCCCGCGTGGGCGTGCCCGAAGACCCCGTTACCGGCTCCGCCCACAGCACCCTCATTCCTTACTGGGCCCAGAAACTGGGCAAAACCGAGCTGCGCGCCCGCCAGATTTCCCCCCGTGCCGGCGACCTCTGGTGCCGCCTGCGCGGCGATAGGGTGGACATCAGCGGCTACGCCGTGACGTATGCGGTAGGGGAGTTGCGGGTTGGAGAAGCGTAGCACTTGGCAGTTTTGAGCCCCCGTAATAGATTAAAAAAGCTGTTGTTATACTGTTAAACCGCTACTACTTCTACTTGATGAAAGCATTGATTTTACTGCTCTGCATTTGCAGTATTGGCACCGTACGGGCCCAAAGCAACGACGCCACTTCCGTGCGCGAACTGCTTCCGTGCGCGAACTGGTGAAAGAAGGCGTAAAGCTCTTCGATGCGGGCAAATACGATGAGGCCGTAGCAAAATACCAGCAGGCTTTGGCTGCCGCGCCCAAAGACGAAACCGCCCTCAGCGAGCTAGCCCTGACCTACAACGAGTTGGGCCGCAACGCCGAAGCCGTCGCCGTCTGTGAAAAGCTGGTGAAAGCTAACCCCGACATCGACGCCAGCGTGTACGTGACCTATGGCAACAGCCTCGACGCCATGAAGAAAAGCAAGCAGGCCAACCAGGTATACGAGCAGGGCTTGAAGCGCCACCCCGAGGCGTATTCGTTGCATTACAACGCGGGCGTGGCCCAAGCCACCAGTGGCCTGGTGCCGGCTTCCATCAACAGTTTTCAGCAAGCGGTGGCCCTCAACCCTCAGCACGGTAGCTCGCACATGAGCCTGGGCATGATGCAGCTGGGCAGCGGCACCCGCGTGCCGGGCATGCTCGCCCTGGGCCGGTTTCTGGTGCTGGAGCCGCGCAGTGCCCGGGCCGCACAGCGCCTGCCCCTGCTCGATAGGGCCATGACGCAGGGCGTGTCCAAAACGGGCGAGAATGCCATTACCATCAATGTTGCTGCCAGTGCTTTAAGTGGTGCCAATGGCAAAAGCAAAGGACCCGACAACTTTGGTCCCGCCGAAATGATGCTGTCCGTCTCGGGTGCTTCGGCCCTGACCCTGCCGCCCGGCATGCCCGTGCCCACGGCCATGGAGCAGTTCAGCAGCCAGTTTGGGAGCTTGTGCAAGGTGTTGGGGGAACTCAACACCAAGCAAGCCGAACCGGGCTTCACCTGGAACTACTATGTGCCGTACTTCGTGGAGATGGAAAAGAAGGGCTTCGTGCCGGCCTTCACCTTCCTCGTACACGCCTCAAAAACCAACGACCCTGAAATACAGCAGTGGCTGGCCGCGCATCCCACGGAGGTGCAGGTATTTCAGGAATGGTCGAAAAACTACGTCTGGCCCAAGCCGCTGCATTAGCCTAGGTTCTAAAGTTGGGACACGGAGTGTCGCGTCTCTACACCCCGCCTAGGAACCTGAAAATAGCGCTAGCACTATCCGACCGAAAAAGTTAAGCTGTTTTTCGAGGAGACTTTTTTGTCGTAGTACTCGCCCCCAGCCGCTCGGGGTTATCGGCCAGGAACTTGCCCCAGCTTTTGCCGCCGCTCACGGTGTTGTTGTTGCCCTTTTGGTAATGGTGGCACAGGGCCACGGAGAGGGCGTCGGTGGCATCCAGAAACTTTGAGGCTTCGGCAATGGGCGGCAGCGTGAGCGTCTGGCGCAGCATGTGGGCCACCTGCTCCTTAGTGGAGTTGCCCGAACCCGTTACGGACTGCTTCACCTTGGTGGGCGCGTACTCCACGTAGGGAATCTGGCGGCTGAGGGCGGCCGCGATGGCCACACCCTGCGCCCGGCCCAGTTTCAACATGCTCTGCACGTTCACGCCGAAAAACGGGGCCTCGATGGCCAGCTCGTCGGGCAGGTACTCGTCGATGAGTTCGAGCATGCGGTCGAAAATCCGCTTTAGCTTTACGGCGTGATTCGACCCCAAGGCCTTCATATTGATAACGTCGTAGCACAGCACGTCGACCCGCTGGCCACGCACCTCAATCAGGGCATAGCCCATAATCTGGGTGCCGGGGTCGACGCCCATGATGATTTTAGGCAGCAGCTCGACGGCGGGAGCGGGGCGGGGGCGAAGGGGGGCAGGCATCGGGCCCAAAGTTACAACCCCGGCAAGGGCGACGCGTCGGAAACTACTGTTTCCTCGGCGGCGGCAGGTGCTTCAGCAAATAGTTTCGGCCCGGGCGCATCGTCGCCGGAGCCCGAAAACCGCCGCGCCCGGCAGTGGCGCCGAATCGTGTTCTGGAGTAAAATCGGCGTCACGCTGCTCACGCTGGGCCTGCTGTATCATTCCATCTTCGCCGCCCCCGACACGGCCGCGGCTTGGCGGCAGCTCCTGGCCACCACCCTTGGCGGGGCTGGGCGCGGCCCGGTGCTACTGGCCCTGGCGCTGGTGCCCGTCAACTGGGGCCTGGAGGCCTGGAAGTGGTACCGCCTGGCCCGGCACCTGGAGCCCGTCACGTTCGGACGCAGCTTCCGGGCGGTGCTGGTGGGCCTCACCCTGGGCTTTGCCACCCCCAACCGCGTGGGCGACTACGCCGGCCGCATCATCGAGCTCAAAAGCCGCCGTGTGAGTGCGCTGGGAGCCGTTTTCCTGGGGCGCTACTGCCAGCTGGTGGCCACCGTGCTGGGCGGCGTGGCGGGCTTGCTCTACTTTTTGCTGACATTTTACCTGAAGGGCTACCCGGCCGCCGGGCTGGGCGTGGCGGCTTCGGCGGTGCTGCTGAGCGGGCTGGTGCTGGTGCCGCTGTACCGGTCGCGGCTGCTGCTGGCGGCGCTGGGCGTGTGGCGGCCGTTGCGGCGGTTCCGGCCGGCGCTGGCCATCATGCCCACCTATCCGGCGCGGGCGCTGCACGCGGTACTGGCCATTTCGGGGCTGCGCTACGCGGTGTTTTGCGGGCAGTTTTTGCTGCTGCTGGGGGCCTATGGCGTGGGCAGCCCGCTGGGGCCGGGGCTGGCGGCGGTGGCGGGTACATTCCTGCTGAAATCGTTGGTGCCCTCGCTCAATGCCCTGGCCGATGTGGGCGTGCGCGAGCTTTCGGCCACGCACTTGTTTGGCCTGCTGGGCCAGCCTGCGCTGCCGGTCCTCAGCGCCAGCCTGAGCCTGTGGGTCATCAACATTGCCCTGCCCAGCGCGGCCGGCCTGCTGCTGGTGCCGGGCCTGCGCGTGCTGCGCGAAAAACGCGCTGGCCGATGGTAGCCGCGGGGATGGCGTTGCTGGTGCTGCCGCTGCTCTACGCGGGGCTAATGGTGTGGCTGGGCGCTGCGCTGAACGCTGCGCTTAATGAAGAATTAAGAATGAGGAATGAGGAATTCGGCACGACTGCTAATTCTTCATTCCTCATTCCTCATTCCTCATTAAGCGAAGCGCCCCTTTTCTCTGTGCTCATCGCCGCCCGCGACGAAGCCCTTACCCTGCCCAAGCTCCTGCGCGACCTCGCCGCCCAAACCATGCCCGCCGCCCGCTTCGAAGTCCTCATCGCCGACGACCATTCCACCGATGCCACGGCCGCTCTGGTCGCCGCCGCGGCCCAGGAAACTGGGTTTGCCTTGCGCCTCATCGCCCTGCCCGCCGCCCAAACCGGCAAAAAAGCCGCGCTACTCGCCGCCCTGCAAGCGGCCCGCGCGCCTTGGCTCGTGTGCACCGATGCCGACTGCCGCCTCGGTCCCGGCTGGCTGGCGGCCTACGCGGCGCTGCTGGCCCGGCAGCCGCAGGCCAATTTCATCAGTGGCCCGGTGCTGCTTACGGGGCCGCCCACGTGGCTGCACGCGCTGGTGGGGCTGGAGTTTGCCGGCTTGGTGGGGGTGGGGGCTGCTGGCCTGGCCCGCCAGCAGCCTACCATGTGTAATGGGGCCAACCTGGCCTACCGCCGGGCCGCGTTCGAGGCCGTGGGGGGCTTCGTGGATAACGCCCACATCGCGAGCGGCGACGACGAGTTTCTGCTGCACAAAATCCACGCGGCTTTTCCCGGCACCGCCTTTTTCCTGGCCGACCCCGCCGCCATTGCCCGCACGGCCGCGCCGCCCACGTTGCGGGCGTTGCTGCGGCAGCGGGTGCGCTGGGCCAGCAAGTGGCGGCATTACCAAAGCGCCGCGCCGCGCCGCTTGGCCCTGCTGGTGCTGGGGACCAACGTGGCGCTGGCCGCCGGCGTGGGAGCAGGGATTATGTGGCCCAGCCTCTGGCCCTTGGTGGCGGCGGCCTGGCTCCTCAAGCTCGGCGGTGATGCCTGGTTTCTGGGGCCGGTGCTGGGCTTCTTTGGGCGGCGGCAGTGGCTGTGGGGCCTCGGGGCGTTGCAAGTGCTGTACGCGCCGTATGCGCTGGCGGTGGGCGCGGCGGGCCTGCGCGGCGGCTACCAGTGGAAGGGGCGGGCGGTGCGGTAGGCCGGGCGGACGAATACCGGAAATCAGGGCAAAAAAAATACCGCCTTAGGGGCTTGGAAGGTAAATTTGCCGCACATATATTCCACCTTTGCCCAGCGCGTTATGCGGTTCAATTCGGTTGGTTTTGCCCTTTCAGTGGGCATGCTTTTGATAGTCGTGCTCATCGGTTTCACTCTACTAAGCGCCGGCGGGCTGGTAGGCTTCTCGGCCGATGATGCGTTAACAACGGCCGGCGCACCTCAAGACAGTTTGGGCATGGTGAATTGCCAAGGAAGTGGCTCAGCGCCGAAAATCATATTTTTAGCTGATTTATCGCCCGCCGAGGCCAAAATTATTGTCACCGGCGATGCCCTTTTCAAAGGCAACTGTGCTCAATGCCACGCTGTAAACGAACAAGTAGTGGGCCCTGCGCTAGCGGGCATTGCCAAGCGCCGCCCCACCTCCTGGCTATTGCCTTGGGTAAAAAACGCTAGCAAAGTGGTAGCGAGTGGCGACGACTACGCCATGGCCATTTACAATAAATATAACAAGCAGCAAATGCCTTCTTTTGCCCTGTCGGACAAAGAAATTACTGCTATTCTCACCTACATTTCCTTCGAGGAAGGCGGCAGCGCATACAAGGGTCAAGTAGCCGTGGATTAGTAAGCGGACTACGTGCTAATTCCCTGAATTAAGGAATGCCGCCCACTCGGCTTACATTTGCCCCAAGACGCCTAAGCGCCCAAATTTCCCCGTGACTGACCCCGAATTCGACCTGCTCGACGAGCTGTACTTCGTCACCCCGTTCCGCACCTTGCTCCAAAAGACTGGTTTGCCGGCCGCAGAGCTCGAAGACCAGTTGCGCACCCTGCTGGAGCAGGGCCTCATCCGCAGCTACTGGCCCGACCCCGACACCGAGCTGGCCTACGAAACCACTTCCTTCGGGGCCATTGCCCGCGATGCCGCGTACTTGGCCTCCAAGGAAGGCCTCCTGCAACACAACACCCGCTAGCGGTGGCCACGGCAGTTTCGGCCGCAGCGAGTGCCGCCGCGGTGGCCCGGCCGCCGGGCTACTACGTGCGCCAGCGCCTGTGGCAAAACCGGCCCGCCGTGGCCGGACTGGCCTTTATTGCCCTGTGCGCCGTGGTGGCACTGCTGGGCTATTGGGTGCTGCCCGATAATTCACCCAACGCCAACCACGGCTTCGTCCAGATTCAGAAGGAGGGGCCCGGTCTGCGCGTGCAACTGCTGCGCCAGCCCCTGCCGGACTCGGCCCGCGACGGCCGAGCCGCCGATAACCTGTTTGCCACCTGGCTGCACGGCCGCGAGCCCAACGTGCAGGAAACGCCCATCGGGGGCTACGAATTTGCGGGCGATTCCATCATCCTCAAACCGCTGGGCGAACATTCGGCCGAGGCGGGCCGCCTGCGCCGCCTGGCGCTCGCGGCCGTGGTGGGCCACGCCGGCCCGCCCGCCGAGTTGCAGCGCGAGGTGAAAGCAAGCCACCTCCCCACCCGCACCTACGCCCTGGGCACCGACAAAGCCGGGCGCGACGAGTTGAGCCGTTTGTTGCTGGGCACGCGCATTTCGCTGGGCATTGGGCTGGTGGCGGTGCTCATTTCGCTGGTCATTGGCATGGCGGTAGGGGCCGTGGCGGGGTACTTTGGTGGCTGGGTCGATTCGCTGCTGCTGGGCCTGATGACCGTGGTGTGGAGCATTCCGGGCATCATGCTGGTCATCGCCATTTCGCTGGCCCTGGACAGCAAAGGCGTGTGGGTCAGCTTCGTGGCCGTGGGCCTCACCATGTGGGTGGACGTGGCCCGCGTGGTGCGTGGCCAAATGCTGAGCCTGCGCTCGGCCACGTTTGTGGAGGCCGGCCGGGTGCTGGGGCTGCCCACGGCGCGCCTCATTGCGCGGCATCTGCTGCCCAATATGCGCGGGCCGCTCATCGTGCTGGCTACCAGTAATTTTGCCTCGGCCATTTTGCTCGAAGCGGGGCTGAGCTTCCTGGGCCTGGGGGTGCAGCCGCCCGCGCCCAGCTGGGGCCTGATGGTGAAGGAGGGCTACGACCTGCTCGGCACCGAAGCCGGCCTGTGGCTCACGCTGCTGCCCGGCGCGGCCATTTCGCTGCTGGTGCTCAGCTTCAACCTTCTCGGCAACGGCTTGCGCGATGCCTACGACCCGAAAACCCCGGTAACGGGTTAAGTTTGTAGCCCCGTGCGCGTGTTTCACCCACGCTGCCCTGGTTGCGCCATGGCTACCACTACTTCTCCTGCTGCCGCTAAATCGTTGACTGACCCCGCCGACGGCTCCACCGCCGCGCGTGACGAACAAATCAAACAGCTCAAAAAACAGCTGCTGCTCAAGCAGTTTGAGCTGGATACGGTGCTGGGCATTGCCCACGACATGACGGCCCGCGACCATTCCGTGGACGAGCTCTACCACATGCTGCGCCTCACGCTGCAAGGCCAGCGCAACGTGGTGCAGCTGCTGCTGTTTGCCCGCGAAGGCCACGAATTTCGGGCCCGCCTGGCCTTGGGCACCGAGTTGGCGCAGGCCGAAAAACTAGTCCTGTCGCAGTACCTGCTCGACGGTGGCATGACGCAGCCCCAGGCCGTGGAAGACCTGAACCTGGGCCCCGCCTGGGACCGGTACGAGCTCATCATCCCCATTCTGCGCCAGAAGCAGGTGGCGGCCTACGTGCTGGTTGGCGGCCTGCGCAGCGACTACGACCGGCAACAGCTCATTCCGTTCCTCAGCGCGCTGGCCAACACGCTGGTGGGGGCCGTGGAAAACCGCCGCCTGCAAGCCCAGCGCGTGGCCGATGCCGCCGTGCGCAAGGAAATTGAGATTGCGCAGGAAGTGCAGGCCATGCTTTTTCCGCGCCAGCTGCCCAACGACGCGCACCTTGCCATTGAGCGGAGCTACGTGCCCCATACCGAAATCGGCGGTGATTATTACGACGTGGTGGAAATCGACGCCAACCGCCTGCTGCTGTGCGTGGCCGATGTGAGCGGCAAGGGGGTGCCGGCTTCGTTGCTGATGTCGAACTTCCAGGCCGGGCTGCGCACACTGCTGCGCCAGGGCGTGGAGCTGGCCACCATCGTGCCCGAACTCAACCACCTGCTGTTTCGCAACTCGGGCGGCGAGAAGTTTATTACCGCCTTTCTGGGCATCTACGACCGCCGCAAACGCCACCTGCAATACGTGAATGCCGGCCACAACGACCCCCTGCTACTCGCCGACAATGGCCGGGTCCGAACCCTGAAAACGGGCACCGTCATGCTTGGCATCATGGAAGAGTTGCCCTTGCTGCAAGTAGGCGAAGTGGAGATTCCGCCCCACTCGCTGCTGCTGCTCTACACCGATGGCCTCACTGAGGTGTTCGACGTCGATGGCAACGAGTTTGGGGAGGAGGGCGTGCTCGCCGTGCTGCACCGCAGCCGCTACCTGCCGCTGCCCAAGCTGCACCAGGAACTACTGCGCAGCATCAATGCCTTCAGCGCCCACGACGCGCAATTTGCCGACGACGTGACGATTCTAAGCTGCCGGTTTAAATAACGCTGCGCTTAATGAGGAATGAAGAATGAAGAATTGGAAAATGGCCCAATGAGTCGGAAATTCCTCATTCCTCATTCCTCATTCCTCATTCCTCATTCCTCATTCCTCATTAAGCGCAGCGTCCGCCAGCCACGAGTCGCACCGCACCAGCAGAGCCAGGCAAATAAAGAACACCGGGCCAATCTTATCAACTTCCACTAATTCATTGAGAGTGAGGTGAAAGACGATGACGACCAGTGAGAGGGCGGCCGCCAGCACCACGCGCCGTATTTCGGGCTGGTGGCGGGCGCGGTGGTAGAGCCGCTCGGCTCGCAGCAGGGCCGTGGCAATGAGCGCGATAAAGAGCAGAAAGCCGGGAATGCCCTGTTCCGCCAGCTGGAGCAGGAAGTAATTGTGGGTAGTGGATTTCTCGGAGTTTTCGCTGACGTAGGTGCGGAAGCTCTTGACGGTGTAGCGCTTATACTCGGGGTAGAAAGTGGCTGCCCCGCTGCCCACCAGAGGCTTGTCGCCAATCATGCGGGCGGCGGCTACCCAGCGGTACACCCGCTCCATGCCCGATACGTCTTTCAGCTTATAGGTGGCTTCGAGGTGCTTTTCAAAGTTCTGGCCGTTGAACACCGTGTGCTCGTAGTCGGGCGCGTACGCCATGTACCGGTCGCCGACCACAACGTAAGTTACCGCGCCAGTGGTGCCCAGGGCCACCGTCAGCAGCAGCAGTTTGGTGAGGCGTAGGCGCATCACCAGGTAAAACAAGCCCGCGATGGGCAGCGACAGAATGGACGCCCGGGTATAAGCCGTTAGCAGCCCAAATAGCAGAATGCCCAGCGCCACCTGCCAGGCGAGGCGTACCGCGCCGTTCCGGGCCGCCTTCATGGCAAACCACCCAAAGGGCACCAGCAGCGCCAGCATGGCGGCATAAATAACGTGGTTGCGGAAAAACGGGTGCAGCGCCCAGTTAATCTGTTCGAAGCTAAAGCCTTTGGTGGCGTGGCGGCTGGCCACGTACAGCACGCTCAGGCAGGCCCCGAGGGCATACGTGGCCGCAAAGCGCCAGGTGTCGTTCGGCCGCCGCACGATGAGCAGCGTGCCCAGCACAAACGGCGTGAGGTACCACACCTTGGCCATCAAGTACTTAATCGACTTCAGAGTGTTTACGGAGAAGGCGGCATCCAGGGCTGTCCAGGCCACCATCAGGGCCAGGATGATGAGCAGGGGGTGCAGCCACTCGCGGCGGGGCAGGTGGCCCGTGCCCAGCAAGAAGGCCCCGGCCACGCAGGCCGTGAGGGCTAGCATAAGCGGCTCGGAAGGTACGTCCATGCTCAGGCCACCGAAGAGGCTGATTTCTTCGGTGAACGGCAGTAGGAAAAACAGGAAGTAGTACAGCCAGCGCCATTCCACCAGCGCCACCAGCAGGCCCACGGCCAGCAGGCCGGGCAGGAGCAGGGCCGGCTGTTGGCGCACGCCCGCCGCAACTCCACCGCCCAGCAGCAGCGCTACAAACCCCATGAAGAGGAGCTGCGGCCCGTCGAACTTTTGCCGGAGCCGGTGGAGCAGCGCGTTCACGGGCGGGTTCACGCGGGGCGGGGCCGGTTGTGGCGGTAAAGTTCCAGCAGGGCGATGACCACCACCGACAGCGCAAACGTGAGCAGCACCGAGCCCAGCACGATGAGCGAGCGCACGGGCTTGAATTTGCGGGTGGCCGGATAGGCTTTCTGCACCAGGTAGATGCTGGAAATACGGCCCTTGATGCTCAATTCGGCGGTTTCGAAGGCCGAGCGGGCCGCGATGAGGCGGGTTTCCAGGTCCGTAACGCGCGCGCTGAACATGGCCAGCGAGTCGAAGCCCTGCACGTAGCTTTCCAGGTTGATGAGGTTGCCGCCGTCGGCGCGGGTGAGGCCGCGCAGGGCGCGCTTCAGGCCGGCCACGTCGCCGCCGCCGCCTTCGGCTTTGCGCAGCGCCGCTTCGGTTTCGATGACCTGCTTGGCCAGGTAGCGGCCCTGCATTTCCAGCCCGAAAATGCCGTAGCGTTTGCGGGCCCCCACCAGCTCGCGGCGGCTGCGCTCGAAGCTAATGCGCAGGTACTGGTAGCGTTGCTGGTAGAGGTCGAGCACGGTGCGGCGGTTTTCCAGGGTCAGCTGCTGGTTCACCGAGTCGATGACGTGGACCATGGCGTTGGCCACGGCGGCCGCCAGTTGCTTATCCTGGTCGATGAACGTGAGCTCAATGGCGTCGCGCTCGTTGTGCACAATGCTGAGGTTGCCGCTGAACTCGCTCAGCACGTAGTTGTCGGCGGCGTCTTCGCCAGCGGGGCCGGCTTTGTAATGGGCGTGCAGGTCGAACTTTTTGATAATCAGCTCGGCCACCGGCTGCGACTCGCCGATGGTGATGGCCCGGTCCAGGTCTTCGGCCCGGCCGGTGAGCTCCAGCTTGCCGCGGGCCAGCACGTTGTCTTCCAGCAGGCGGTCGGGGTCGGCGGTTTGGGGGTTGGTGGGAATAAAAACGGCGGTGGAGCGGTACACGTTGGGCAGCAACAGGGCCACCACCACGCTCACGATGGCGGCCAAAACCACGGCCCCGGCCACGAAGTATTTCCAGCGGTTGATAATGGGCCCGAGGCCCACCAGCGAGAAAGAAGGTGCAGACATAGAAGGAGGAAAGCCAACTCCCCCCGCGCATCTATTTAATTGGGCAGGGCGCGGGGCAGCGGCGGGCAAAGATAGCCGGAAAATGGCCCGGCGCGCATCCTGGCGCGGCGGCCCCGGCGCGGGGCGTTAGCTTTGCGCCCCCGGGGCCCGGCCCCGGCTTTCCATTTCGGGCTTTAGCTCCTTCTTCGGTATCAAACGGTTTTTCGGCAATATCAGCTTCGTCGTCCTGCTCAACCTGCTGGTGAAACCCGGCTGGGTGGTGGTCGAAAACCTGGTGCAGGACCGGCTCGGGCACGCCACGTTTGGCCTCATTACGGCCCTTTCGGCGCTCACGCTGGTGGTGGCCGCCATCTCCGACCTCGGCCTCACGCCCTACTCCGTGCAGCGCGTGGCCGCCGAGCCGAGCTTCATGGCCGAAACCTTCCCCACGCTGCTGCCCCTGCGCGGGGCGCTCAACTTCGTGGCCCTGGCCGCCATGCTGGCCGTGGGCTGGGTATTGGGCTACCGCGGCTCCGAGCTTCTGCTGCTGGCGGCCGTGGGCGCGGCGCTGCTGCTGGCCCAGTACGGGCAGTTTTTGCGCGGCACCCTGCAAGCCCACCAGAAGTTCAACACCGACGCCGTGCTCTCGGTGGTGGAGAAATTTGTGCTGCTGGGCGCGGTACTAGTGCTTATTCCAGTGGGCCTCACGCTGCCGCGCTACGTGGGCGCGCGGCTGGGCGCGGCGGCCTTCACCACGGTGGTGCTCTATGGGCTGATGACGCGCTTTTTTGGCCGCATCAAGTACCGTTGGCAGGGCCCGGTAGCTCGCACTGCCCTGCGCGCCAGCCTGCCTTTTGCCTTCATGACGCTGCTCTACGGCGTGAATGAGCGCATCGACATGGTGATGCTGGAGCGCCTGGCCTCGCCCACCGAGGCCGGCTACTACGCCGGGGCCTACCGCTGGGTCGATGCCGTGATGATGTATGCCTGGACGGTGCTGCCGCTGTTTTTTGCCAAATTTGCCAGCGTGCCGCGCGATGCCGCCGCCCAGCGCCAGCTGCTCTGGTTTGGGCAGCGGGTGCTCACGCTGCCGCTGCTGTTCGTGGTGGCGTTCATCCTGTTTCGGGGCGAGGTGGTGTTCTGGCAGTTCAGCCACAGCACCCCCGCCGAAGTGGCGCGCATGACGCTCTGTTTGAAGGTGTTGTTCATTAACGTACTGGTTCACGCCTTCTTCGCCATCTACAGCACGCTGCTCACCAGCACGTCCCACGAGCGCGCCGTGAGCTGGCTGGTGGCCGCCAGCATCGTCCTCAATATTGGCCTGAACCTGGTGTTTCTGCCCCGCTTCGGGGCCGTGGCGGCGTCGGTCGACACGCTGGTTTGCGCGGCGGCGGTGTCGGTGGGCTACCTTGTGCTGGTGGCGCGGCGCACTGGGGTGGGCGTGCCGTTTCGCCTGCTGGCCCGGCTGCTGCTGGCTTTCGGGCTGCTGTGCGGGGCGTGGGCCGTGCTGCAATACGGCCTCTACCTGCGCTGGTGGCTCGAAGCCGGCCTGATGGCCGCCGTGTTTGGGCTGATTGTGCTGGGCACCGGCCTGGTGCGCCGCAGTGAAATCGACCAACTGCTGCCGAAAGGAAGAATTAAAAATTAAACAGAACGTCATGCTGAGCGCAGCCGAAGCATCTCTACCGCATTAGCAAACCCAATCAATTGGATTAGTCGCGCAGTAGAGATGCTTCGGCTGCGCTCAGCATGACGTTCTTTTGTGTCCCGCTCTCCGCTCCTTATACATGCACGTCGCCGTCAACACCCGTTTTCTGCTGCCCGGCGCGCACCTCGAAGGCATCGGGCGCTTCAGCTACGAAACCCTGATTCGGCTGGTGGCGCAGCACCCGGACGTCACGTTTCATTTCCTGTTCGACCGGGCCTATGATGCGCGCTACCTGTTCGGGCCCAACGTGGTGCCGCACGTGTTGCTGCCGTCGGCGCGCCACCCGTTCCTTTACGTGGCGTGGTTCGAGGGCGCGGTGGCCCTGTGGCTGGCCCGGCAGCGCCCCGCCGTCTTTCTCAGCCTCGACGGCTTCACGACGATTAACACCCGCGTGCCCCGCGTGACGGTGCTGCACGACCTGGCCTTCGAGCACTTCCCGCTTGATGTGGACGTGCTCACGCGCAAGTACTACCAGTTTTTCACGCCGCGTTTTGCCTGGGCTTCCGCGCAGGTGGTGGCCGTATCGGAAGCCACCAAGGCTGATATTGTGCAGACCTACGGCCTGGCACCGGGCAAAATCAGCGTGGCCTACAATGCGCCGGCCGCATTATTCCGGCCCCAGCCGGCGGCTGCGCAGCGCGAAACCCGGCGGCAGTTCAGCCACGGGCAGCCGTATTTTCTGTTCGTCGGAGCCTTGCAGCCGCGCAAAAACCTGGGCAACCTGCTCCGGGCGTTCGACCAGTTTAAAACCGCCCACGGCCCCGCCGCCGCCGACGTGCAGTTGCTCATCGTGGGCCGCAAAGCCTGGAAAGCCGGCCCCATCCTCGAAGCCTACCAGCAGATGCGCCACCAAACGGCCGTGCATTTCACCGGCCGCGTGGCCGATGCCGAGCTGGCCGGGCTCTACGCGGCAGCGCTGGCCACGGTATACGTGCCTTATTTCGAAGGCTTTGGCATTCCCATCGTTGAAGCCCAGGCCAGCGGCTGTCCCGTGCTCACCTCCAACCTCAGCTCGATGCCGGAGGTGGCCGGCCCGGGCGGCGCGCTGCTAGTCGACCCGCACGATGCCGCCAGCATTGCCGACGGCCTTGCCCAACTGTGCCAGGACCCGGCCCTGCGCCAGCAGCTAATCGCGCGCGGTCATGAGAACCTGCGCCGCTTTTCATGGGCCCGCAGCGCCGAAGTGCTGTGGGCAGCGGTTGACGCTGCGCTTAATGAGGAATGAAGAATGAGGAATTGAGGCCGCCTGCGAATTCTTCATTCCTCATTCTTCATTCCTCATTAAGCGCAGCGTCCCGCCCCGTACTTTTGCAGTCCGTTATGGCCCGTATTCATCCCTACAATTTCACGCATGTGCTGCTGCCGCAGCTGGCCTGGCGTCGCCCGCTCTCGGTGCGCCGCGAGTTGAGCGACCCGTACCTGGCTAAGGAGCTGCTGCATTACGTGTGGGACAAGGCCGCCGAAAACCTGCCGCCCGCCGATAAAGTGGTGCCCAAAGGCCTGCGCCTGAGCTGGCACGAAGTCGCCGGCCGCGTCACGGCCCTGTTCCACCTGCCGCCGCCCCAGGCCACCATGGAGGCGCATTTTTCGGCCCTCGTGTACGAGGAGGACGATGAGCCGCCCGCCACCGAAGCCGAAGAAACCCGGCCCCGCTACTTCACCCTCGAAGCCACGCTGGGCCTGAGCGGCCCTGCTGGCACCCCCACCGTGGTGGGTGAGTGGGCCGGCGAAACGCACCGCCACCTCAGCCGCGGCCCCGCCGGTGGCCGCCCCGAAACGGCCGAGGCCTTTCTGGCCGTGCTGGCGGCCGTGCTCGGCCCTTTGCCCGATACGAGCGTGCCAATTATGCGCATCGTGCGCTCCTGATGCCCATGCGCGCCCGGCTCGAAGCGGCCCTGCTCACCCGGCCGCCCCGGCTGCTACACGCCCTGTTGCCCGGCTGCGAGTGGACGGGCCCGCGCCACGCGCCCGCCGGGCCGCCAGTCATTTACCTCACCTTCGACGACGGCCCCATTCCCGAAGAAACGCCCTGGGTGCTGGAGCAGTTGGCCTTGTTCGAGGCCAAGGCCACGTTTTTTTGCGTGGGGCAAAACCTGGCGCGCTACCCCGACATAGCCCGCGCCGCATTGGCCGCCGGGCACCGGCTGGGCAACCACACGCACGTCCACCGCAGTGCCTGGGCCACCGCCCGGCCCGATTACCTGGCCAGCGTGGCTGAGTGCCAGATGCTTATTAATGATTTAATGCAGAGCCGTAAAAGCGTTGATAATCAGCAAAAAATGTTGTTCCGACCACCTTACGGCCGGCTCACCTGGCCGCTGCTTCAAGTCCTGAAACCAGAATACCGGCTAATCATGTGGTCGGCATTGACCCGGGATTATGACCCGAAGCTGAGCCCCGAGGATTGCCTGCGCTTTGCCCTGGCGGCCGTGCGGCCCGGCGATATTTTAGTGTTTCACGACAGCCGCAAGGCGAGCGCCCGCCTGCGGTTTGTGCTGCCCCGCCTGCTGGCCCACTTCGCCGGAAAGGGCTTTCAATTTCCTGCGCTGTGAGCGGTGGGCTGCTGGGTTTTCTGTTAATATTTCTGGCGCTGTGGCTGCTGGGCACGGCCTTCACGGCCTGGCGCTTTGCCACCCGGCGCGGGGCGGGCGCGGCCGGGCCGCTGCCCACGCCGCTGCCCCGCGTGAGCATTCTCATTGCGGCCCGCGACGAAGAAGCCGCCCTGCCGCGCTGCCTAACCAGCCTGCGGGCCCTGAATTACCCGGCCGAGCTGCTGGAAATTCTGGTGGGCGACGATGCCAGCACCGACCGCACCGCCGCCGTGGCCCGCGCCGCAATGCAGGGCTTCGCGGGCCAGTTCCGCGTCATTCCCATTGCCGAAAACTGGGGCCTGGCGCAAGGCAAGGCCAACGTGCTGGCCCACCTGGCCCGGCAGGCCACCACCGATTTCTTTTTCATTACCGACGCCGACATCCGCCTGCCCGCTACCTGGATTGGAGCGCTGCTGGCGCACGCCGCGCCGGGCGTGGGCACGGTCACGGGCATCACCGCCGTGCGTGGGCCGCGCCTATTTCATCGGTTGCAAGGCATCGACTGGTTGCTGTCGCTGAGTATGGTGCAGGTGGTGAGCGACCTGGGCCGCCCCGTAACGGCCATGGGCAACAACATGCTCGTGACCCGCGCCGCCTACGAAGCCACCGGTGGCTACGAGGCGCTGCCGTTCTCGGTAACCGAAGACTTCGCGCTTTTTCAGGCCGTGCTGGCCGCCGGGTTCGGGTTTCGGCAGGTATTCCAGGCCGATGCGCGGGCCGATTCGCTGCCCATCTTCACCTGGCCGGATTTGCTTAAACAGCGCCGCCGCTGGCTGCGGGGCGTGGCCGGGCTGCCCCTGCGGCTGCGACTGGAACTGCTGTTTTTCAGCGGCTTTTGGCCGGCGCTGCTCGGCGTGGCGATGGTGGGCGGGGCCGGGCTTGCGGCCGGCGCGTGGGCAGCAAAAGTGCTGGTGCAGGGGATATTGGCGCATGCCGCGCACCGGCGTGCCGGGCTGCGGCTGCGGTGGTGGCTGCTGCCGTTATTCGAGCTTTACACCCTGGTGCTGACGGGGGCTATTCTGGCCTTCCAGCTAGTTGGCGGGGCCGTGGTTTGGAAAGGCCGGCGGTATGAATGAACAGCTATTAGGGCGGTGAGCAGTGAAAGAACGTCATGCTCGACTGTGCGGACGCCAGATGAGCATGACGTTATTTTGCGCTTTGCACATTGATAACTGAAGAAATGCACATTACCGACTCCCACGCCCACCTCTACTCCGAACAGTTTAAGCCGGACCGACTCGATGCCCTGCGCCGCGCCCAGGAAGCCGGCGTGGGCACCATCGTGATGCCCAACGTGGACCACAGCAGCATCGACGCCATGCTGGAGCTGGAAGCCCAAGCCCCGGAAACCTGCTTTGCGATGATGGGCCTGCACCCGTGCTCCGTTACGCGCAGCTTCGAGCAGGAGCTGTACGAGGTGGAAACCTGGCTGGGCCGCCGGCCCTTTGCCGCCGTGGGCGAGGCCGGGCTCGATTTGCACTGGGATAAAACGCTGCTGGCCGAGCAGCAGGAAGCGCTAAAAATTCAGCTTAACCTGGCCAAAAAGCACAACCTGCCCATTGTGCTGCACACCCGCGAGGCCTTCGCCGAAACCGTGGCCTTGGTCGAGGCGGCCCAGGACGGAAGCTTGCGCGGCGTATTCCACTGCTTTTCGGGCACGCCCGCAGAGGCCGAGCAGGTTATCAAGCTGGGGTTTATGCTGGGGATTGGCGGGGTGGCCACCTTCAAGAACGGCGGGGCCGATAAGGTGCTGCCGGGCATCGGGCTGGAGCACTTGCTGCTGGAAACCGACTGCCCGTACCTGGCCCCCGTGCCGCACCGCGGCAAGCGCAACGAGCCCGCCTACTTGCCGCTGGTGCTGCGCCGCGTGGCCGACCTGCTGGGCCAGGACGTGGCCGAAGTGGCGGCGGCTACCACGCGCAACGCAGCGGCGCTGTTCAACCTGTAGCCGCAGTAGCGCGGACTTTTAGTCCGCGTTCCCGCGCCGTTAATGCGGTTTTGGCAGCGCGGGGACGCGGACTAAAAGTCTGCGCTACTACTAGGCGGCTTGTTCCAGGCTCAGCAGCTGGGCTTCAATCTGGTCGGCGTAGCCGTTGATTTGGTCGAGGCCAGCGCGGGCTTCCTCAATAAGGCCGCGCTGGTAGCGGGTGGCCAAATCCTGGCCGGTGCGCAGCATTTGCTGGAGCGTATTTTCCAATTCGCGCACCGCGGCCAGGGGGCCGAACTCAGGTTTCAGCACCGTTTGTATCCACTGGGCCAGTGGATTTTCGCCGTAGGCAAACAGGGCCGGCTCGGCCTCGCGCACGCCGTAGAGCACCGAGCGCAGCCGCGACTTAAAGAGCACCTGCTTCACGCGGGCCTGCTGAAAGTCAAAAGTAGTAAGAGGCATAACAGCGGGGAAGGAAGCGTGGCAAGGCGGCCGTTGGGGCCGGAAAGGAGCGAATGAAGAGCCGCGAGCCGCGCCGGTGGTTGCGGGCGGCC
>JBBQSQ010000001.1:0-107790 GCA_038213745.1 Cytophagales bacterium | reverse complement strand
CTGGCCGTTAGGGGCAGGAAGTTGTTGACGAAGGGCTTGCCGGCCGAAAGTGGGTTTATCGTCGTGCTGCCCGTAAACGGAACTTTGCCGGTGGCCAACTGATACGGGGGTAGATTGGGCACGCCGGTATGGAATATGGGCTTAATATCGACCGAGCGGGGACTGCCCGACACGAGCAGGTAGTTGCCAAAGTTAGCGTCGTCCAGGGCCGTGCCGGCTACGAGCGGACTGCCTTTCAGCGGGAACAGACCGGGACGGGTGTTGCCAAAGTCGAAGCCGCCGGCCGGGATACCCGGGAAGCCGTTTAAGGAACTGGTTTGGATGCGCAACGCCGAAAGGGCCGGCACGGCCCCGCCAAACTGCCGGTCATCCATATACAGGCCCAACTCGGGGTTCGAGAGGTAGCCGTCGGTCGTAGTCGCTTCGGCGTAGGGCGTGGTGCGGTTCCAAGCGTCTTTGCTCCCAATGGGAATGATGGCCTCGTTGGTGAGGGGCATGCCCAGGCGCGAAACCTGCACGTACGCACCGCTGGCTCCTTCGCCGGTAGCGGCATCAAACGTGCGCAACTGCGGCCGACTGGCCGAGGCCCACACGCCAATCACGTAGTTGGGGTCCAGGATGCTGGTGGCGGCCGAAACCGGCTGCCCAGTCTTCTGGAGCGTAGCAATGGGAATGCTCAGCGCAATGGCATGGCAGTTCTTGCGCGACAAGCCATCGGTTGCGGTGGTGGGGCGGATGCCGGCCAAATCGAAAATAGCACCCAAGTCGGCGAAGAACGGGTCATCGGTTGGGCCGCAAAGAATGCGCTCGCCGCCGCCGCCAGTGGCGTTGGTAATGGCGTTTTGGCGGAGCATTTCGTAGGGCGCGGGCTGGTTGAGGCCCGCGCCGCCGTTGATGGACCGCGGGCCGATGTTGTTGGGTGGCACCACGCCGCCCGTGATGATGGCGGTAAAGGCCCCACCGTTCACGCTTTTCTCGCAGGTGTAGGTAGTTTTCAGGTTTTGCGCGCCCAGCCGAATGTTGAAAAACGTGGTGGGGTCGCCATTGGTGCGCGTGAACGTGAAGCGGTAGGTGATGTCGTCACCGGCCGTCGCCCCGTTGTTTTTCACGTGCACTTCGTAGCGCACGCCTTCGCCAAAAGTGCTGTAGTTGGGGCCGCCCTGGGGCAGCTCAAACGGAATGTAGTTGGCGATAACCACCACGCGGTCGGCGTCGTTGGGGTCGCGGAAGGCGTAGAGGTCCGTGTTGTCGGCCACCGGGTCATCGGCGATGAGCGGGGCTTCGCGGTGGCTACTGGCTTCCAGCGGCGTGTGGCGGAGGTTGCTCCACAGCGAGAGCCCAACCGCCGCTGCGGCCACGGCGGGCAGCATGGCGTATTTATGTATCAGTTTAGCAGTCATTATCTTCGGACGAATCAATGTGGAAAAATGAGTTAGCGACGGTTGGCATAGCCTTCCCACGGCGCGGCCACGTAGGGGAACGTGGTGCTGAAGGGCGCATCGTTGCTCTCTACCCCGGCCGAGAAATTCAGCACGCCCTTGAGCTTGGGCGTCACGGGCGAGGGGCTGGTGGGCGTGTAGTCGTCGTACCACAGGCCGATGGCGGCCAGGGCGGCCCCACTCACCGCCTGCAGCTCAATCTTTACCACTTCGTCTTCGAGGCGGCGGCCGTTGGGGAAGCCGTCCATGTTGGGAATCATTTGCAGCGTCGTGTTCGCGTTAAAACGCGGGTCCGTCAGGCCCAGCACGGCGGCGGCAAACAGGCCTTCGTTGCTGAAATCGGGCGAATTGCGTGGCGTGGCGGGCACGGCCATGTTCAGGCGGAGCATATCGCCGCCGGGGTTGGCGCGGCCGCCGGCCGTCAGGGGCAGGAAGTTGTTTACGAAGGGCTTGCCAGCGGCCAACGGATTGCCGGCCTTGCCGGTGGCCAATTGGTACGGGGGCAGGTTGGGCACGCCGGTATGGAAAATGGGCTTAATATCCACCGAGCGGGGCTTGCCCGAAACGAGCAGATAGTTGCCAAAAGCGGCATCATCGAGGGCCGTGCCGGCCACCAGGGCGCTGCCCTTCAAGGGGAACAGGCCGGGGCGGGTATTGCCGAAGTCGAAGCCGCCGGCCGGGATGCCCGGGAAGCCATTGAGCGAGCTGGTTTGGATGCGCAACGCCGAAAGGGCCGGTACGGCCCCGCCAAACTGCCGGTCATCCATGTAAAGGGCCAACTCGGGGTTCGAGAGGTAGTCGTCGGTGGTGGCCGCTTCGGCGTAGGGCGTGGTGCGGTTCCAGGCGTCTTTGCTGCCGATGGGGATGATGGCCTCGTTGGTAAGGGGCATGCCCAGGCGCGAAACCTGCACGTAGGTGGCGTTCACGCCAGTAGGGCCGCCGGTAGCGCTCAGCGTGCGCATGGTGGGGCGGCTGGCCGAGGCCCACACGCCAATCACGTAGTTGGGGTCCAGGATGTTGGCGGCGGCCGAAACCGGCTGGCCGTTCTTTTGGAGCGTGGCGATGGGCACGCTGATGGCAATGGAATGGATGTTGTATTTGGCAAGGCCGTCGCGGGCTCCCTGGTTCACGCGCAAACCGGCCAAATCAAAAATGGCCCCCAAATCGACGAAAAACGGGTCGTCGGAAGGGCCGCAGAATATTTGTTCGCCGGCGCTGTTGCCGCCCGTGGCGTTGGTCACGGCATTTTGGCGGAGCGTGGCGTAAGAAGGTGCCCCCAAGCCCGCCCCGGACGTAATAGAGCGCGGCCCAATATTGTTGACGGGCACCGTGCCCCCGGTAACGATGGCCGTGAAGGCCCCGCCATTCACGCTTTTCTCGCAGGTGTAGGTGGTTTTCAGGTTCTGCGCGCCCAGGCGCACGTTGAAGAAGGTGCTGGGGTCTTGGTTGGTGCGCGAGAAAGTGAAGCGGTACGTCACGTCGTCACCAGGGGTGGCCCCGTTGTTTTTCACGTGAATCTCATACCGCACATTCTCGCCGAAGGTGTAGTAGGAGGGGCCGCCCTGCGGCAGCTGGAACGGGATGTAGTCAGCGATGAGCACCACCCGGTTGGGGTCGTTCGGCGATACGAAGGCGTAAACGTCCGTATTGTCGGCCAGGGGGTCGTCGGCAATTAGCGGCGCTTCGCGGTGGCTACTGGCTTCCAGGGGCGTGTGGCGCGTGGCGCTCCAGACGGATAGCGACGTAATGGCGCACGCCCCAACCAGCCACTGGAGGGGTTTAGTAAAGCTCTTCATAGAAAAAGCGACAGGTGAAAAAGTGAAACAATAAAACCGATTGAGGTAAGTTATTAAAACACATATTCTTAACAGTCAATGACTTACATAAAAAAGCGCGCACAACGAGTCGGCATTGAAATATGCGGAGTCAAAAATTGAAGAAATTGGAAAGTTGTCGGCTCCCGGAAGGAAGCATCAACTCAGGGCGACGAAAACGCAGCCGCGGCAAAAAGTCAGGCTGTCAGGCAAGCTGTGCAGAGGGGCAGCAGCAAAGCGGCAGTCGCAACGACCCGGCTCGCGGAACCCAGAAGGAGAAGGCACTCGAAAACCGCTTAAAGCGTACGGCCTCCTTGTAAAATACTACGGCAGCAGCGGGCCTTTTGGATTTAGTTTCTTTGGCGATTTATAAAAATAATTTATAATTAAATATTCTATATTAAAGAAAAGGATTGTAATTTGTTTGAAAGATGTTTGCAATGAGCATATTATATAAAAATAGGGCTGCCTTTACGAGGCAGCACAAACGGGATTTATTTTTCCAAAGGGCAAGTGCAGCTATTCTGCCAGCACCAGCGTTTTCCAGGCGTCGGCCAGCCGGCCTTCGGCCAGAAACTGCCGGGCCACCTGCACCAATTCCCGTTTGCGGGCCGGGGCATCGTCGCGGTACTTATTGAGGGTGTAGGCCACCATGGGCTCGGCCCGAAAATCGGCCACCGCGCCGGGGGTGGGCAGGGCGTCGTGCTCGATGTTGGCGAGGCGGCCCAGCTCGTTGCCCGTCAGCACGTCGCTGTTGCGAAAGGCTTCCGGTAGCTGGTCGATGCCGATGCCGATGTGGCGGTTGGGCTTGGGGACTTCGAACAGGCTGGCCCCGCTGGCCCGGGGGTACCTGTCGCCGCCCTGCCGGGCCATTGCATCCTGCTTATCCGGGTGTAGGCCGGCGGCATCTGGTTTCAGAATGTCGTCCCTAATGTGGGCGCGCACCACCCGGCAAACGACGAGGTTGCCGGCCCCGTTGTTCTGGCCCAGTTCGATGATTTGCTCCACCACACACTCGAAGGCCGCCGGGGCTTCGGCCACGCGCGGCGGCCGCACAAGTTCCGAAACCAGCTCGGTGAGGCCGGCTTTGGTGAATTCGTTCACTCCCTTGGCGTACTCGGTGCTGGCGAGCGACATCTGCTCGACCATCGCAAAATCGCAGATGTTGATGACGACCTCGGGCACCTCGCGCACGTTTTGCAGGGTGTGCTTCTGGCTGTTATCGCGCACGCGGTTGGCCGGCGAGAACACCAGAATCGGCGGGTTGGAGCTGAAAGCGTTGAAAAAGCTGTAGGGGCTCAGGTTCACGCGCCCCGCGGCGTCGATGGTGCTGACGAAGGCCACCGGACGCGGGGCCACCGCACCCACCAGAAACGGGTGCCACTGGGCGGGCGTGAGGTCGGCGGGGGTAAGGGAGTGGAAGGCGGTGACAGACACGTAGCAGGAAATAAAGGCGGTAAAACCGGATGAGCAGCCAAAGCTAGGTAGCTTTAGCCGCATGAAAAGAATTGTGCTGGGGCTGCTGCTGACTACCACGCTTACGGATGTTTGTAAACGAATTTGACGGGCTTATTTGCTAAACTGATATATATTTGCTAAACACCTATAGCTTTACGCCATTCCCACAATCATTTCCACTCCATGAATGCTCCAGCTTGCCCCAAATGCGATTCTGTAGAGGCCACTAAAAGCGGCGTGGTGAACGAGCGGCAACGGTTTAAGTGCCGGCACTGTGGCTACCACTACACGGTGGCTAAGCTGGGCCGCGAAGTTGATAGCTACTACGTCATCAAGGCCTTACAGCTTTACATTGAGGGGGTGAGCTACCGCGAAATTGAGCGGCTACTGGGGGTAAGCCACGTGAGTGTGATGAACTGGGTGAAGAAGTACGGCGTGCGCGCCCCACGCCAAACCGATTATCACCCAACCTATAAAATCCTCAATCAGAAGGAGCTAGCCGATTTTTTTCAGAAGCCCGAGAACGTGAAAGGGGCCGGTATGATGGTGACCGAGCTGGGCGATAAGTTCATGGTGATACGCTGGGAGCGGTTCCGGGCCGGGTAAGCTATAATTGCTTAGCAAAACGATTGCGGCCGGGTAGCAAAATGGGGGGGAAGCATGGTACTTAGTTGGGCCGAAGCTGCGGTGAACATTGCCGCAACGGCCGTTGCCACTCATTTGCCAAAACCCCACCATTCCACCAATCTTATGCACACCAACCGCTACACGTTGGCCCTGACGGGCCTGCTCCTGACCAGTACGGGCCTGGCCTTTGGCCAAGTGGCACCGCCGGCTACGGGCACGGCCGCCCCGCCCGCTGCCCCCGCTCCGCCGCCCACCCCGGTGGCCCCGGCCAAATCGGCCCCCTACGGTGGCGGCCTGAAGATGAACCTCTCGCCCGACGGCTCGAAATACGTGCGTATTCTGCTCTGGACGCAGGTGTATGCCCGCTATACCGAAAACAACACGGGGACTCTGCGCGCCCCCAACACGCCCAAATCCAGCCAAGTCGATTTCGGCATCCGGCGCTCGCGCATGGTGGTGATGGCCCAGCTCAACCCGCGCTTTCTGATTTATACCCACCTGGGTATCAACAACCAGAATGCGGTAAGCGGCGGCGTGGCACCCACCACCGACGGCAAGAAGCCGCAGTTCTTCATTCACGAAGCCGTAACGGAGTACAAGGTGAACAAGTACCTCAGCCTGGGGGCCGGCCTGCACTACTACAACGGGATTTCGCGGCTGACCAACGCCAGCACCACCAGCATCCTGACGATGGATTTGCCGCTCACCAACTTCCCCACCATCGAAAATACCGACCAGTTTGCCCGCTGGCTGGGCGTTTTTGCCAAGGGCCGGGTGGGCAAATTTGACTACCGCTTGTCGATGAGCGACGCTTACCTGACCAACCTGGCCAGCACGCCGCTGGCGCTGGGCACCACCGCGGCGGGCGTGAGCACCGGCACCGGCGTGGCCGCCTACAATCCGCAGAATACCAGCCATGTATACCAGGGCTACTTCAGCTATAATTTTCTGGAGCCCGAGGCCAACCTGCTGCCCTACACGCAGGGCTCCTATCTGGGCACAAAGCGGGTTTTCAGCGTCGGTGCGGGCTTTTTGTACAATAAAGACGCCATGTATTCGCGCTCCACGAGCAGCAGCGTAGCGGTGACGCCGGCCGTTACGGCCGACCCGTTCGGCACCATTGGCACCACCAAGCACGACATGACGCTGTTTGGGGTAGATGCCTTCTACGATGTGCCGCTCGACACGACCTCGCGCACGGCCATCACGCTCTACGGCGTGTATTACAACTTCAACATGGGGCCCAACTACGTGCGCTTCGTGGGGGCCGAAAACCCCGGCTACGGCACCAGTGCCCTGCGCGGCAACGCCGTGCCGCAGTCGGGCACGGGGGGCTCGTTCTATTTTCAGGGCGGCTTCCTGCTCCCCAAAAACACCCTCGGGCCCAAGGCGCGCCTGCAGCCCTACGTGGCCTACCTGCGCAGCAACTACGAAGGCCTGCGCGACTCCGGCGGCAGCCAGGTGGGCACGAACGTGTTCGACGGCGGCGTGAACCTGCTGCTCGACGGCCACAATGCCAAAGTGACGCTCAACTACCGCGCCCGGCCCGATTTCACCAACGTGAACGACGTGAAATACCGGCCCGAAATCACCCTGCAAACGCAGGTTTTCTTGTAGGCCGCCCGCCTTTTGTAGCTTTCAATCCTCACCTTTTTTGCTGAAATTATCATGGAACAGAGTCTGAAACCACCTTACGCTGCTACGGTGGATGCGCCGTTGGCGCACGACAACAACACGACCCCGACCAGCAAAATCTGGCAGGTGATTAAGGCTTCCTCGGTGGGCACGGTCATCGAGTGGTACGATTTCTACATTTTTGGCTCGCTGGCTACGATTATTGCGACCCAGTTTTTCCCAAAAACCAACCCGCTGGCGGCCTTGCTCAGTACGCTGGCTGCCTTTGCGGTGGGCTTTGTGGTGCGGCCCTTCGGTGCCATTGTGTTTGGGCGCATCGGCGATATGGTGGGCCGGAAGTACACCTTCCTGCTCACGCTGCTGCTCATGGGCGGCTCCACGTTTGCCATTGGCCTGATTCCGAACTACGCCGCCATCGGCGTGGCCGCGCCAATTATGATTTTCCTGTTGCGCGTGGTGCAGGGCCTGGCCCTGGGCGGCGAGTACGGCGGTGCCACCACCTACGTAGCCGAGCACGCCCCGGACAGCCGCCGCGGCTACTACACCAGCTTCATTCAGACCACGGCCACTATTGGCCTGTTCATCAGCATTGCGGTTATCGTGGGCACCAAGCTGGCCGTGGGGCCGGCGGCCTTTGCCGACTGGGGCTGGCGCATTCCGTTCCTGCTGTCGTCCATTCTGGTGGTGGCTTCGTATTTCATTCGCCGCAAGCTGAACGAGTCGCCGCTGTTTGAGAAAGCCAAAGCCGAAGGCACCACCAGCAAATCGCCGCTGCGCGACTCCTTTGTGGAGCCTGTCAACCGCAAGCTGGTGCTGCTGGCCCTGTTCGGAGCGACCATGGGCCAGGGTGTGATTTGGTACACCGGCCAGTTCTACGCCTACTTCTTCCTGCAAACCATTTTGAAGATTGAGCAGGTGCAGGCCAGCATCATCCTGTGCGTCGCCTTATTGGTAGCCACGCCGTTCTTCGTGTATTTTGGCGCCCTATCGGACCGTATCGGCCGCAAGCGCATCATCATGACGGGGATGCTGTGCGGCGTGCTCTTCACGGTTCCAATTTTCTACGGCCTCAAGCAGTTCTCGGGCCCGATTGTGGAGAAAACTGCGGCCACCATTGATGCCGCCGGTGTGGCCGTGCCCGCCGTGATGGTAGCCAACGACTTTCAAATGCTGCCCATGATTGTGCTGGTGTTCTGCCTGGTGCTGTTCGTGACCATGGTGTACGGGCCCATCGCCGCCTACCTCGTCGAGTTGTTCCCGACCAAAGTGCGCTACACCTCGCTGTCGGTGCCTTACCACATTGGCAACGGCATCTTCGGCGGCCTGGTGCCCCTTATTTCGACCGCCCTGGTGGCCTACGCCGCCGCGCAGCCGTCGGGCTTCCTGAAAGACCACAGCATTTATTTTGGTTTGGTGTACCCGGTGGTTATCGCGGCCATTTGCTTCCTCTACGGCACGGCCAACATGAAAGACCTGCGCAACGTGAAGTTGATGGACTAACTTTCTTTGCCCAGCGGCGACTCTTGTAAAGTCCGCCGGGCCCGCGCCCGGCGGACTTTTGCTTAGATTGACGGTCCAAATTCCTGGCCCGCCCAATGTTCCGCAAACCCGTCCCTATCATGCCTCCCAGCCCACGCCCGGAGCAAGCCGAACCACGGCGGGGCCAGCGCCTGCTGTTTCTGGCCGGCTTATTTGGCATCCTGCTTAATTATCCGCTCCTGGCCGTGTTCGACCACGACGGCCGGGTGGGCGGGGTGCCGGTCCTGTACCTGTACGTGCTGCTGACCTGGATTGCGCTGGTCGGACTGACGGCTTTTTTGGTGCGGGAATCAATTAAAAATTGAGAATTAAAAATTAAAAGTAGGGTTTAGTAACTTCTACTTTGTCTTGAAATCAGTTATTTACATTCGACATTTTTTAATTTTTAATTCTCAATTTTTAATTAAAAACATGTCCAAGCTGCTCGTCATCGGCTTTTCGTTCGGCTACCTGGCCCTGCTCTTCGGCGTGGCCTATGCGGCGGAGCGCCGCTCGGCGGCCCGGAAAAGCCTGGTGAGCAACCCCTACGTGTACGCCCTGAGCATGGCCGTGTACTGCACCGCCTGGACGTACTACGGCTCGGTGGGCCGGGCCGCCACGCACGGGCTGGAGTTTGTGGGTATTTACCTGGGCCCGACCCTGCTGGCCCCGGCTTGGTGGCTGGTGCTGCGCAAAATCATCCGGGTGTGCCGGCAGCAGCGCCTCACGTCCATCGCCGACTTCATTTCGGCCCGCTACGGCAAGAGTGCTTCGCTGGGTGCGCTGGTTACAGCGGTGTGCGTGCTGGGCATTGTGCCCTACATCGCCTTGCAAATCAAAGCCATCGCGGCTTCCTTCGTAACCATGACCGGCAGCGCCGCTGGCGTGGGCGGCCCGGCGGCTACCACGGCGCTCTACACCACGGGGGCGCTGGCGGTGTTCACCATCCTGTTCGGGGTGCGGTCGGTGGAGGCCACGGAGCGGCACGAGGGCATTGTGCTGGCCGTGGCCGTGGAAAGCGTGCTCAAGCTCGTGGCGTTTCTGGTGCTGGGCATATTCGTCACGTTCGGGCTGTTCCACGGCTTTGCCGACGTGTTCGACCAGGCGGCGGCGGTGCCGGCCCTGCGGCAGCTGTTCACGCTGCGCGGCTCAGGCACCAGCGGGGCCGAGTGGTTTACGCTGCTCGTGCTGAGCATGTCGGCCATCCTGCTGCTGCCCCGGCAGTTCCAGGTGGCCGTGGTCGAGAATGTGGACGAAAACCACCTGCGCAAGGCCATGTGGCTGTTCCCGCTCTACCTGATTATCATTAATTTATTCGTGTTGCCCGTGGCCTTCGGTGGCATGCTCAAGCTCAAGGGCCTGGGGCTGGATGCCGATACCTACGTGCTGGCGCTGCCGCTGGCGGCGGGGCATTCGGGGCTGGCGCTGTTCACCTACCTGGGGGGGCTGTCGGCGGCCAGCAGCATGATTATCGTCGAAACCATTGCCCTGAGCGTGATGATGAGCAACCACCTGCTCATGCCCCTGCTGGTGCGCGTGCCCGCCGCCCGGCCCGAAGGCCAAACCCGCTGGTTTGCCTACCTGGGCCGCGTGGCGCTCGAAAGCCGCCGCCTGGCCGTGGTGGTGGTGCTGCTGCTGGCGTATGGCTACTACGCCATGGTGGGCAAGCAGCTGCCGCTGGTGAACACGGGCCTGGTTTCCTTCGCGGCGGTGGCGCAATTTGTGCCGGCCGTGCTGGGCGGGCTTTACTGGAAAGGCGGCACCCGGCAGGGAGCCACGGTGGGCCTGCTGGCTGGCTTTGCGGTGTGGTTTTTCACGCTGGTGCTGCCCACGCTGGTCGGGCCGGGGCAGCTGCCCGAATCCATTCTCACGGCGGGGGTGGGCGGCATCAGCGGTTTGCGGCCCTTCGCGCTGTTTGGCCTCGAAGGGCTGGATTACCTGTCGCATGGCCTGTTCTGGAGCTGGTTTTTTAACATTGGTCTCTACGTGGGTATTTCGCTAGCCTGGCCGCCCACGGCGCTGGAGCTGCGCCAGGCCGACGTATTCGTGGACGTATTCACGCGCCGCAGCCTGGCCGAAGAAGTGGCCGGCTGGCAGGGCCGTACGCCGTTTCCCGACGTGCGCGCGCTGCTCCTGGGCTTCCTCGGGAAGAAGCGCACCAACCAAGCCCTGCGCACTTTCGCCACCCGCTTCCCCGACGCGATGCCGGCGCAGGAGGGAGAGTTTACTCAGTTACTCAATCACTCAATTACCACCGCCGACCCGCGCCTGCTCACCTACGCCGAGAAGCTGCTGGCCGGCAGCCTGGGTCCGGCCTCGGCGCGCATGCTGGTGGCCTCGGTGGCGGGGGCCGAGCAAATCAGCTACGACAGCGTGGTGGGCATTCTCAAGGAAAGCCAGCAGCTGCTCGAAGCCAACCGCCAGCTCCAGAAGCAGAGCCGCCAGCTTCAGCGCCTCACCGACGAGCTGCGCGTTGCCTACGACCAGCTGCAGGCCCTCGACCACCGCAAGGACGAATTTCTCTACACCGTGACGCACGAGCTGCGCACGCCGCTCACCAGCATCCGGGCGCTGGCCGAAATCCTGGCCGACAACCCCGAGCTGGAGGACGAGGAGCGCCTGCGTTTCCAGCTCACCATCGGGCGCGAAGCCGAGCGCCTCACCCGGCTCATTTCGCTGGTGCTGGACTTGGAGAAATTCGAATCGGGCCAGGCCACCCTGGAGCGTGGGCCGGTGGCCTTGGCCGAGCTGGTGGCCGAAGCCCTGGAGGCCGTGGGCCAGTTGCTGCGCGACAAGCAAATTGGCCTGTACGTGGACGTGCCCACCGATTTGCCTCTGCTCAACGCTGACCGCGACCGCCTCATGCTAGTCCTCATCAACCTGCTTTCCAACGCCGTGAAGGCCTGCCAGCCGGGGGGACAGGGCCGCATCTCGGTGCTGGCCTGGCCCGCCGCCGACGTGTTGCTGCTGTGCGTGGAAGACAACGGCCGGGGCATTTCGCCCGCCGCCCACCACCTCATTTTCGACAAGTTTTTCCAGGCCCAGAACCAGACCACCCGCAAGCCCGAAGGCTCGGGCCTGGGCCTGGCCATCACCAAGAAAATTGTGGAGCTGCACCACGGCCGCATCTGGGTCGAAAGCGCCCTGGACCAGGGGGCGCGCTTCTTTATCGAGCTGCCGCTCGCGGGGAATGCAGGAGATGAGGAGCAAAAAGGCCGTCGTGCTGAGCCCGCCGAAGCATCTCTCCTGCACAAGTAATGCACTGCGTTCAGCAAAGCAGTGAGGATGCTTCGGCGAGCAGATGCCGGAGTAGGCTTGAAATTCTACCTACCGTTCTATCTACATTACCACCTGCCTAATCATGAAAACGCCGCATATTTTAATCGTTGACGACGAGCCCAACATCGTCATGTCCCTGGAATTCCTGATGCGCAAAAATGGCTACCAGGTGGGCATCGCCCGCAACGGCACCGAAGCCCTGGCCGCCATCAATCAAACCCCTTTCGACCTCATTCTTCTCGATGTGATGATGCCCGATGTGGACGGCTACCAAGTGTGCCAGCAACTCCGCCAGCGCCCCGACCGCGCCAGCACCAAAGTTATTTTCCTCTCCGCCAAAAGCCGCGAAGCCGACGTGCAAAAAGGCTACGACGCGGGCGCTGACTTATACATTCCCAAACCATTCAGCACCCGCCAGCTCATGGAAAAAGTGCGCGAGCTGCTGGGCGTGGCGGTGTAACGTAGCGCGGACTACTAGTCCGCGCCTGAGCTACTCTGAAATTCCCACTCGCGGACTAAAAGTCCGCGCTACATCCCACCCGCTATGAAACGTGCCTGCTCCTACGCCGCGACCCACGCCGCCAGCCTCTCCGACCCCGCCGGATTTTGGGCGGCTCAGGCGGCCAAATTGCATTGGGATAAAAAACCGACCGAGCCCCTGAGTCAGGATGCCAACGGCACCTACCGCTGGTTTAAAGGGGGCGAAATCAACACGTCTTACCTCTGCCTCGACTACCACGTCGCGCACGGCCGGGCCGACCAAGCGGCCCTGATTTACGACTCGCCCGTTACCAACACCCTGCGCACTTATACCTACGCCGAGCTGCTCGACCTCACGGCCCGCTTCGCCGGCGGCCTGCGCGAACTTGGTGTTGAGATGGGCGACCGGGTCATCATCTACATGCCCAACCTGCCCGAGGCCGTGGTGGCCATGCTGGCCTGCGCCCGGCTGGGGGCCGTGCATTCGGTGGTGTTCGGCGGCTTCGCGCCGCACGAGCTAGCCGTTCGGATTGACGACGCTCAGCCCCGCGTCATCGTCTGCGCGGCGGGCGGAATGGAGTTCGACCGCGTGATTCCCTACAAGCCGCTGGTGGACGAGGCCATCGCACAAGCCCGCTTCAAGCCGGCGCACGTGGTGGTGCTGCAACGCGATTTTGTGCAGGCCGCCATGCAGCCCGGCCGCGACGTGGACTTCCGGGAGTTGCTGACAGCGGCCCCGGTGCCGGCCGTGCCCGTGCCCGCCACCCACCCGCTCTACATCCTCTACACCAGCGGCACCACCGGCCGGCCCAAGGGCGTGGTGCGCGACCACGGCGGCCACGCCGTGGCCCTGCGCTTCAGCATGGAGGCCATTTACGACCTCGCGCCCGGCGATGTCATTTTCACGGGCTCCGATATTGGCTGGGCGGTGGGCAGCTCCTACATCGTGTACGGGCCGCTGCTGCGGGGCTGCACCACGGTGCTGTTTGAGGGCAAGCCCGTACGCACGCCGGATGCCGGCACTTTCTGGCGGCTGGTTGAGCAGCACAAAGCCAACGTGGTGTTCACCGCGCCCACCGCCATCCGGGCCATCAAGAAAGAGGACCCCGACGGCCTGCTGGCCCGCAAATACGACCTGCGCAGCCTGCGCCACCTCTTCCTGGCCGGCGAGCGTTGCGACCCCGCTACCTACGCCTGGGCCGGCCAGCTGCTGGGCGTGCCGGTGGTCGACCACTGGTGGCAAACCGAGAGTGGCTGGCCCATGCTGGCCACCCTGACGGGCCTGGAGGGGATGCCGCCGCCCCGCCCCGGCAGCGCCGGCCATCCCGTGCCGGGCTACAATATTCAGATTCTGGACGAGGCCGGCCACCCCGTGCCCGCCGGCACCACCGGCCTCGTGGCCGTGAAGCTGCCGCTGCCGCCCGGCTGCTTCCCCACGCTCTGGAACGACGACGCCCGCTACCAGGCCTACCTCAGCACCTTCCCTGGCTACTACCTGAGCGGCGATGGCGGCTACCGCGACCACGAAGGCTACACCTACATCATGGGCCGCGTTGATGACGTCATCAACGTGGCCGGTCACCGCCTCAGCACCGGCGAGATAGAGGAGATTCTCGCCGCTCATCCCGCCGTGGCCGAATGCGCCGTGCTGGGCATTGCCGACCAGCTGCGCGGCCAGGTGCCCGTGGGTCTGGTCGTGCTCAAAGACGGCCAGACGGTAGGGGAGGAGCAACTCGAAAAAGAGTTGATTGCGGCCGTGCGCACCCAAATTGGGGCGCTGGCCTGCTTCCGCGCCGCCCTGGTGGTTAAGCGCCTGCCCAAAACCCGCTCCGGCAAAATCCTGCGCAAAACCCTGCGCCAGCTCGCCGACGGCGAGGATTTCGCCCTGCCCGCCACCATCGACGACCCGCTTATTCTGGACGAAATCCGCGCCGGCCTGCAACGCCGCCACCTTGGGGTCGCTTTCGAAGCCCCAGCACATGCCTGATGGGCTGGCGCGCGTCTGCGACGCGCTGCCCACTAGGCCAGCCATAATGTAACAGCAACTTATAATTCAAAACTCATAATTCATAATTCCAAAAACATGTCCGCCATTCGCACCCGCACGCTCGAAGAATACCACGCCGACTACCAGCAGTCGGTCGACGACCCCGATGCCTTCTGGGCCGAAGCGGCCGAATCTTTCACCTGGCGCAAAAAGTGGGACACCGTGCGCAGCGGCGATTTTTCGCCCGCCGGGGAGAGCCGCTGGTTTGATGGGGCCACCCTCAACCTCACCGAAAACTGCCTTGACCGCCACCTGGCCCAGCGCGGCAACAAGCTGGCCATCATCTTCGAGCCCAACGACCCCAAAACCCGCCACCTGCGCCTCACTTACCGCGAACTGTATCAGCAGGTGTGCCAGTTTGCGAACGTGCTCAAGAAAAACGGCGTGCAGAAAGGCGACCGCGTGGTCCTCTACCTGCCCATGATTCCGCAGCTGGCCATTGCCGTGCTGGCCTGCGCCCGCATTGGGGCCGTGCACGGCGTCATCTTCGCCGGCTTCTCGGCCACCGCCATCGCCGACCGCATCAACGACGCCGAAGCCAGTTTTGTCATCACCGCAGATGCCCTGGAGCGCGGGGCCAAGCAAATTCCGGTGAAAAGCGTGGTTGATGAGGCGTTGGAACTGTGTCCCAGCGTGCGCCGCGTCATCGTAGTGGAGCACACCGGCTGGCCCGTGCAGCTGAAAGAAGGCCGCGATACGTGGTATCACGACGAGGTAATAGACGTGGAAAAGGAGTGCCCCGCCGAAGAAATGGCCGCCGAAGACCCGCTCTTCATCCTCTACACCAGCGGCAGCACCGGCAAGCCCAAGGGCGTGGTGCACAGCCAGGCCGGCTACATGGTGTGGGCCGATTACACGTTTCGCAACGTGTTTCAGGTGGAGGAAAACGACGTGTACTGGTGCACCGCCGACATTGGCTGGGTTACCGGCCACACCTACGGGCTGTATGGCCCGCTGCTGGCCGGCGGCACCACGCTGTTGTTTGAAGGCGTGCCCACCTTTCCCTCGGCCGGCCGCTTCTGGGAGGTCATCGACAAGCACCACGTCACCATTTTCTACACCGCGCCCACGGCCATTCGCAGCCTCATGGCCACGCCCATCGACAACGTGTTGTCGTATTCGCTTAGCAGCCTGCGCATTCTGGGCTCCGTGGGCGAGCCCATCAACGAAGAGGCCTGGCACTGGTACCACCAGCACGTGGGCAAGGGCCGCTGCCCCATCGTGGACACCTGGTGGCAGACCGAAACCGGTGGCATCATGATTTCGGCCATGGCCGGCATCACGCCCAGCGTGCCCGCCCGCGCCGGCCTGCCGCTGCCCGGCGTGCAGCCCGTGCTCCTGAATCAGGACGGCACCGAAATCGAAGGCAACGACCAAGAAGGCTACCTCGCCATCAAAGGCAGCTGGCCGGGCATCATCCGCACCACCTGGGGCGACCACGAACGTGCCCGCCAGACCTATTTCACGCCCTACCCCGGCTACTACTTCACCGGCGACGGGGCCCGGCGCGACGAAAACGGCCTCTACCGCATCATCGGCCGCGTCGATGACGTCATCAACGTCTCGGGCCACCGCTTCGGGACCGCCGAAATTGAAAACGCCATAAACCAGAGCGACTACGTGGTGGAAAGCGCCGTGGTGGGCTACCCGCACGACGTGAAAGGCCAGGGCATCTACGCCTACGTCATCTGCCAGCACGGCGTGCCCACCACCGACCTCGACCTGCAAATGGCCGAAGCCAGCATCATCGAAGCCGTAGTGGCCGAAATCGGCCGCATCGCCAAGCCCGATAAGATTCAAATCGTGTCGGGCTTGCCCAAAACTCGCTCCGGCAAAATCATGCGCCGCATCCTGCGCAAAGTAGCCGAAGGCGAAACCACTAACCTGGGCGACGTCACCACGCTCTTGGACCCGCTGGTGGTGGACGAGATTCTGGCGGGGAAGAAGTAACGCCCCATTACATTTGACACGGGCCGCTGAACCAGTTTCAGCGGCCCGCGTTTTCGGTTGTCTATTTCCAGCGCTCGCTTCTGTGCAGAGATTTTTGCCCGGCGCTCTAGCGCCGGGGCAGCCAGCAACATTCTTGGGGCTTTAGCCCTTCCCATCGACTGCTATGCCTTACACTGCTATCTGAATTCATGCGGTTTGGGCCACCCATCAGCGTCATCCCTGGCTCACTTCAGCTATTCGGGCCGCCCTCCACAAGCACCTGCGCGACCAGGCCAAGCGCCAGAACATTCGCCTCACCGATGTGGACGGCTTCACTGACCACGTCCACATCCTCTTCACCCTCGCACCCGACCAAACCCTGAGTAAGGTTATCCAACTACTCAAAGGAGAGTCCAGCCATTGGCTCAATGAGCAAGGAATCATCGTATCTGGTCCATTCCGGTGGCAGTCCGAATACTGGGCGGGCTCCGTCAGTCCCTCCGGCTTGGCGCGGGTGCGGGCGTATATTGCTGGTCAGGAAGCTCACCACCAAACTTTGAGCTTTGCCGAAGAATGCGAGCAGCTTTTTAAAGGGTTAGGAATTGCGCCACAACGCTCAGGCGGTGCAGACCCCAGCGTGGGCTGAAGCCCCGCGAATTTATAGACTCCCGGATTCCCGGCGCTAAAGCGCCGGGCAATGTCAGAACGAAGATGAGCGGGCCTACCCAAACACCTTCACCCGCTCGCCCTTGCGCTTGGTGCGCAGGTGGTTGCGGATAATCTGCTGAATGTCCTTGTTATCGGTGTACTCCTTTATCACGTCCCGAAAATCGGCCAGCTTGCGCGCCGAAAACGTCTCGTCCACGTAGCCAAAGCCCTTGTAGCGGCCGTTTTCTACCAGCACGATGGTTTTTTCCAACTCTGTGCGGCCCGGGCCGATGACCACGAACGTTTCGTGCTCGTAGCTGATGGAGTCGATGGCCTCGTCCACGCGCAGGTTGTAGCTCTCCGGGGCTTCCTGGCCTACACAGGCCCCCAGGCAGCGGTGCACCTGGTAGTCGAAGCAGCCGCCGGGCGTTTTGTACAGTCCGCACAGTTTTTGGCAGAGGTTGTACTTGGCTACTTTGTGGTACAGAAAGCCTTGGGCTTTGTACTGGTTGCCCAGCGCGATGATGGGAATTTCAGCATTGCGGGCATCGGCGCGGCCGTAGGCTAGGCGCTTGTAGCCCTGCTCATCCACGCGCAAATAAATGCCCGCCGGAAACACCGAGCGCCGCTGCGCCCGGTTGTAGGCCGGTTTCATCTGTTTTATCAGATGCGACTCATACAGCAGCGCTACCAACTCCGAGCCGGTCAGCTCCCAGGTGATGTCGGCAATGGAGTTCTTGAATTCCAGGCTCTTGCGTGATTTCACATCTACCGCAAAGTGCTGCTGAATGCGTTTGTAGATGTTGATGGACTTGCCCACATAAATCACTTCCCCGGCCTCGTTGTGGAAGTAGTACACGCCCGTGGCCTGCGGCAGGCTCGCCACCAGTGCCGCCGACACCAGCGGCGGCATAAGGGCTTCTTTAATAGCCGACTGCACGGCCGCCACGCGCTTGGCGGTCGGTGCTTTCGTGCCATCGGGCCGGCGGCCGGCGGGGGCCAGGGCGTCTACCCGCGCCAGGGTGTGACTGGTGTCGGTGCCGTGGGGCAGGTCCTCGCTTTCGTTGGTGATTCTCAGCAGCTTGCCAAAGAGCAGGGCCGTGGCGTGGGCATCGCCGGCGGCGCGGTGCCGGCCTTCCAGCGGAATGCCTATGTTCTGGCACAGCTTGCCTAGGCTGTAGCTAGGCTGGCCCGGAATGAGCGAGCGGCTGAGCCGCACCGTGCACAGCGTTTTACGCGAGTAGTTGTAGCCCAGGTCGGCAAATTCCTTTTTCAGAAACGAGTAATCGAACCGCACGTTGTGGGCCACAAACACGCAGCCTTCGGTCATTTCCACCACTTTGCGGGCCACCTCGTGGAACTTGGGCGCATCACTCACCATGTCGTTGGTGATGCCCGTGAGTTGGGTGATGAACGGCGGAATGGCCCGGCCGGGATTGAGGAGCGTGGCGTACTCATCCACGATTTTCTCGCCGTCGTGAATGTAAATAGCTATTTCAGTGATGCGGTCCTGGGTGGGCTGCCCGCCGGTGGTTTCAAGGTCAATGATGGCGTACAAAGCGCGGCGCGGGATAGTGGTCGAAAGAAAAGCTAACAAACTTAGCCCGCCAGAAGGTTGCACAAAAAAAGGCTGCCTGTGCGGCAGCCTTTTTTAATGGTTAATGAATAGTGGTTAACGGTTAATTATTTGCTTGAGACGGCGACTATTAACCACTAACCATTAAGCATTATTTTGCCTCGCCTTTCCATTGCGTTATCATGTTTTTAGCGTTCAGGATTTGGCTACGCTGTTGTTCAATTACGCCCTTAGCCTGGGCCGGCAGGTCAGCCGACAAAGCTGTTTCGTACGCTTTGAGTGCCGTGGCATCGCCGGTTTCGCACTCGCCCAGGATGGCCGAATCGTCTTGGCCGGTAATGGCCGATTTGATGTTAATCCAGCCGCGGTGCACGGCGGCGACGGCATCCGTCAGTGCCCCTTCAACGGTGCTCTCATCCTCCGTGTTGATGCCAAACTGGCTGGCATGCTGCGAGAGCTCGGAAGCAAACTGGGCCCGTTGCTGCGAAAGGCGGCTCAGTTCCGACTTCAGTTGTGGATTTGTTACCCCTTCGGCGGCTTCCTGGTAGCCTTTGGTGGCCGTTTTATTGATTTCGACGAGGTCGGTGTAGGCGCGGGCGGTGTCTTTAGTTGGCGTAGCCATGAAGGTGGTTTTTAGTGGTGAGAGCAATGGTTTTGATAAATTATACTCTAATGCCGGCCAAGAGGTTACACGAATAAACCTACGGTTGAGCTAAGGCTCACATTCGTTTCACCATACGCCAGACCTTCGCGAAAAAACCCGGCTCATCATCCGATTTGTCGCTTTGCGTGTCTTCGCCATCGGTCACGTCGCCTAGCAGAAAGCCCCAGGGCTCAGTGGCCTTGCCCGAATCAAACACCACTTTCAGCACAGCCACCAACGGGATGCTCAGAATCATGCCTGGCGTGCCCCAGAGCTCGCCGCCCAGAATCAGGGCAATGATGGCCGCCATGGGGTTGATGCTAACCTTAGAGCCCGTAATCATGGGCGTGATAAAGTTGCCCTCCAAAAACTGCACAAACACAAACACGCCCACCACGGCCGCCGCCTTGCCCGGCGAACCGGTTTCGACCAGCGTCACCAGGGCAGGAATGGCCGAGCCCACCATGATGCCGATGTAGGGAATAATGGCCAGCACCGAGGCGAAAATGGCGAAGAAGATGGCAAATTTCACTCCCAAAAGCAGCAACCCGGCGGCATTAAGTACGGACACCACCACGATGACCGTAAGCAAGCCTTGGATATAGGCCTGCACCACGGTCTGAATACTATCCATGGTGTGCAGCACGCCGGTGCGCTTGTCGGGGGCCACGAAGCGGAACATGAATTGCCGCATGTGGTCGCGGTAATACAAAAAGCAAAAAATATAAATCGGTATCAGCGTGGTTACGCTCAAAATGCCAGCCGTGGTGCTCAGCGTGGAACCCAGGTAGCCGCCCGCTGATTTTTTTACCGATTTTACCGACGAGTCAATCAACTCTTCTTTGCTCATGGGGTGGTAACCGAACTTTACGCTGGCCCATTGTTGCACCTGGTCAAAGTACAGAACACTTTTTTCCTGAAGCTTGGGCCACTCGTCGCGCAAATCCATTATTTGAGAGCCAAACAGGTAGAACAAGCCCACCAGCGCCCCTATCACTACCAGCAAGGAGACGATGATGGCCCAAATGCGCGGAAATTTCAGGCGCTCCAGTCGCGTAACCAGTGGCAGCAGCAGCACCGCAAGCAGCGCGGCAAAGAGAATGGGCAGCAACACACTGTCGAGCTTGTGCAGGACAAACACCAGCAGCGAAAGCCCGATGAGCAGGAACGTGTAATGTATCACCGGCGACTGCTTCACTTCGGCCGGCGCATGGTTTTGCGAGGGCGAGGGCAGGTTGCGGGGCTGGTTGATGGTGTTGGGACGCGGAAACATTGGGCGAATAGAATAGCTGTTACAGTGATGAAGATTTCAGCGCATCCCAGCGGCGTGAACCAGGGCGAAGGCAACGGTGTTCGAAACTAAATAATTTGGCGGGATAAACTAAACACGCTGGCAGCGGGCGGCTTGGTGGCCCGTTGTTTTCTGCGTTATTTTACCTGAAATCTGCCCCGCTTACGTATTTTTTGGAATGAAAGACGAATTACTTGCCGCCGAGTTGGAAACCGCCCCCAAAGTACCCGACCACGGCTACACTGAAGACAGTATTCGCTCGCTCGATTGGCGCGAGCACATTCGCCTGCGGCCGGGCATGTACATCGGCAAGCTCGGCGATGGCTCGGCCTACGACGATGGCATTTACGTGCTGGTGAAGGAGGTGGTCGACAACTGCATCGACGAGCACGTGATGGGCCACGGCCGCACCATTGACATCAAAATATCCGACTCCCGGGTGCAGGTCCGGGACTACGGCCGCGGCATTCCGCTGGGCAAAGTAGTCGACGTGGTGAGTAAAATTAACACCGGCGGCAAATACGATTCCAAGGTGTTCCAGAAATCGGTGGGCCTCAACGGTGTGGGCACCAAGGCCGTTAACGCGCTCAGCGGCTACTTTCTGGTGCAAAGCGTGCGCGAAGGCATCCTCAAGGCGGCCGAGTTTGCGCAGGGCCGCCTCGTGCAGGACCCCAAGCCCATTAAAACCAGCCAGCGCAACGGCACGCTGGTTACGTTTCAGCCCGACGACACGATTTTCAAGAACTACCGCTTCATCCCGGAGTACCTCGAAAATCAAATCTGGAACTACGTCTACCTCAACGCGGGCCTCACCATCAATTTCAACGGCCAGAAGTATTACTCCGAAAATGGCCTGCTCGACCTGCTCGCCCGCAAGGCCGACGTGGAGCACCTGCGCTACCCCATTATTCACCTGAAAGGGGAGGATATTGAGATGGCCATGACCCACGGCAACGATTATGGCGAAGAGTATTACTCCTTCGTCAATGGCCAGTATACCACGCAGGGTGGCACGCACTTAGCGGCTTTTCGCGAGGCGGTGGTGAAGGCCGTGCGTGAGTTCTACAAGAAGGATTACGACGCCACGGACGTGCGCGGCTCCATTATCGCGGCCATCTCGGTGCGCGTGCAGGAGCCCGTGTTCGAAAGCCAGACCAAAACCAAGCTGGGTTCCCTCAACATGGGCGAGGACGGCCCCTCGGTGCGGGGCTTCATCCTGGATTTTGTGAAGGAAAACCTCGACAACTACCTGCACAAAAATCCCAGCGTAGCCGAAGACCTCAAAAAGCGCATCGAGCAGAACGAGCGCGAGCGCAAGGACATGGCCGGCGTAAAAAAGCTGGCCAACCAGCGCGCCAAAAAAGCCAACCTGCACAACCGCAAGCTGCGCGACTGCCGCTTCCACCTGGGCGAAAACGCCAAGGGTGGGGAGGAAAAAGAATTGCTCACCACGCTCTTCATCACGGAGGGCGATTCTGCTTCGGGCAGTATCACCAAGAGCCGCAACGTGGAGCTGGAGGCCGTGTTCAGCCTGCGCGGCAAGCCGCTGAACTGCTTCGGGCTGAAGAAGAAAATCGTGTATGAGAACGAGGAGCTGAACCTCCTGCAGCACGCCCTCAACATTGAGGAAGGCATTGAGCACCTGCGCTATAACCGCGTGGTGGTGGCCACCGATGCCGACGTCGACGGCATGCACATTCGCCTGCTGCTGCTCACCTTCTTTTTGCAGTTCTTTCCCGACTTGGTGCGCAATGGCCACGTTTTTATTCTCGAAACGCCCCTGTTCCGGGTGCGCAACAAGAAGGAAACCATCTACTGCTACAACGAAAGCGAGAAGCAGGCCGCCATGCGCAAGCTGGGCAAGAACCCCGAAATTACCCGCTTCAAAGGCCTGGGCGAAATTTCGCCGGATGAGTTCGGTAAGTTCATCGGCGAAAACATCAAGCTGGAGCCGGTTATCTTGCAATCGGACCGCAGCATCCAGCAGGTGCTGACTTATTACATGGGCAAAAACACGCCCGCCCGCCAGGAATTCATCATCGACAACCTGCGCCTGGAAAAGGACCTTGTGACTTCCGACGTATTGCCCGTGGCCGAAGTGGTAGAAGCCGAAGTCGAGGCGTAGCACCGGAAGCGGAATTTATCAACCTGTTTTTAAGGCCCCTGACAAACTCAGGGGCTTTTTTACGCACTGCACCGTCCAAAATCACCCCACTTGTAGGCAAGGAAAAATTCAGCGATAATATTTCCAAAAGCCTTGCGCAATGGCTTGGGAATTTTGCCGTTAAGAAGCAAGCTATTTGTAATTTTGATGATTCAACTTTTCCACATTTATGACCAAATAGTTTATGCATCTTTCTTTAGTGTTGGGTTTATTGCTGGCCACTTCGGTGGCCAGGGCCGCTACCCCGGTCACCCAGGTACCCTTTGTGCCAAATAACGGCCAATGGGCGAAGCAGATAAAGTTTGCGGTGGACCTGCCCGGCGGGCGGCTCTTTCTTGAAAATAATTGCTTCACCTACAATCTCGCGGCCCGGCCCGCACACTACCCGGAGGCGGGTGAAGCCCAAGCCCTAACTGCCAGCCACGCCTTCCGGGTCACGATGGTGGGGGCAGCCGCTACGCCAGCTTTGGCCGGTGAGGAAAAACAGGCGGCTTTCCACAACTATTTTCTGGGCAATGACCCCGCTAAGTGGGCGGACAAAGTGCCGCTGTATGCCGGCCTGCGTTACCACGAAGCCTACCCCGGCATCGACGTGCGCTGGCACCAGCAAGCCGGCAGCGGCGAGTTGGAGTATGATTTTGAGCTAATGCCCGGTGCCAAACCCGCCGCCATCCGCCTGCGCTATGACGGCCTCGATGGCCTAGCCATCACCCGGGAAGGCCACTTGCGGCTGCGCACCAGCGTGGGCGAGCTGCGCGAGCAGGCCCCGGTGGCGTGGCAGCTATCCGCGTCCGGCGTCCGGCGGGCGGTGCCGTGCCGCTTCGTGCTGCGCGGCCATGAAATCAGCTTCGCGCTCGGCGCGGGCTACAATCCTGCGCAGCGCCTGGTTATCGACCCCGTGCTGGTGTTTGCCACTTATTCGGGCTCGCCCGGTGGCATGTCGGCCAATTCTACGGTTGCGGACGCGGCGGGCAATATGTACACGGGTAGCTACGTACTGGGCCTTGGCTACCCAGTCACCCTCGGGGCCCTCAAAACAACCTATTCGCCGGGCAACATTGGGATTTCAAAATTCTCAGCCACCGGCAGCAGCCTGATTTACGCGACCTACCTGGGCGGCAGCGGGAACGGATTTAGCAGTGATTACCCCCTGGACTTAGAAATAAACCCGGCGGGTGAACTGCTGGTGCTGGGCGCTACGCTCTCGGCCGATTATCCGACTACTCCGACGGCCTTCGACCGCACGCTGGGTTCGGGCCCAGGGTTTGCTGCGCGCGACCTGGTTGTTACGCGCCTCAATGCTACGGGCACCGCTATTCTGGCCTCCACGTTTCTGGGCGGCAGTGGGGAAGAGGCCGGCGAAACGTCCTTGGTGCCGGCGGCCCTGGCCCAGGACCCCTCCGGCGATATCCTGGTGGTGAGCAGCACCCTTTCTACCAACTACCCGGTGCTGAATGCTATGCAGCCCACCAGTGGGGGAAGCGCCGACGGGGTAGTAACCCGGCTGGCACCCGACCTGTCGCGGTTGCGCTGGTCTACCTACCTCGGCGGGCTAGGTGAAGAACGCGCCAATGACGTAAAAGTGGCCCCCAATGGCGATATCTACGTCTGCGGCAGCACTGTTAGCGCAAATATGCCGGTCGGCACGGGTGGTATTCTCCCGAACCCGCCGTCTGGCAAAAATGGCTTTGTTGTTCGTTACAGTGCCACGGGTACCCGGCTGTCGGGGACTTACCTGGGCACCTCGGGCAATGATATTGCTCGCTTTCTGGATTTTGATGCTGGCGGCAATGTATTGGTGGCTGGCGCTTCCGATGGGGTGTACCCGCGCACCGCTGGTGCCTTTGGTGCCGTGGCTCCCAATACCACCGGCGTGTTTTTGCACGGTCTTGGCCCCAACCTAGGCAATACCCTATTCTCAACCCAAATTAGTGTGCTAGGGGCCTTTCAACTAAGCGGGGGGTTCAGTGGGTCAAATATCGTGACGGCCTTTGGCCGAGACAATTGCGGGCGGCTTTACTTCAGTGCCTACGCGGGCACGGTGCCCAGTCCGGGCTGCCCCCTCAGCGCCGATGCCCTGTTTCGCCAGCCCCGCACCATGTACCTCGCCACCCTGGCTGAGAATGCCACTGCCCTGCTTTACTCGACTTATCTCGGCGAACTCAATAACAGTCAGGTAATTTCCTTTGGCACGCACCCCCACTTTGCCGCGGCCAACTACGTGACGCGCACTGGGATGCTTTACCACGTTACGTGTAGTCTTGGCCGGGCCTTTGGTACCACATCTGGGGCCTATTCTGCGGGGCTGACGACCAGCAACGACGCGGCAGCCTTCAAGTTTGACCTGGCTTCCACTAGTGCCGCTGGAATATCCTTATTGGTGCCTACGCCGCCCGCGAACTGTGCGCCCTACGCGGTTCAGTTCACAAATAATTCTTCTTCCTCCCTGCTTTACAGTTGGGATTTTGGCGACGGCAGTCCGCTCGACACGGCCCGGGCCCCGCGCCATACCTACGCCAACGCGGGCACCTTCACGGCCCGGCTCGTGGCCACCCGCCGTGGTACGGCCAGCTTCTGCGGCGCGGGCACGGCTTCCATCAGCGTTCCGGTGGTGGTGCTGCCCCCGGTAGCTGCGCGCCAGGTGCAGGACTCGCTGGGCTGCGGCCGGTCCCTCGTGCTGGACCCCACGCGCCTTGTCCCATTTGTGAGTGGCATTTCTTATGCCTGGAGCAACGGTGCCCGCACGCCATTCATAACCGTCGCCGCGCCCGGCCGCTACCGCGTCGAGGTAGACCAAGGCCAGGCTTGCCCGGCGGTGGTCGAATTCAACATCAAGGAGGCGGGGGCTCCGCCCGTGCGAAAAGTGGTCGATTCGCTGGCTTGTGGCCTGTTGAGCGTCCTCGACCCGGCGCAGTTGTCGCCCCGGCCCACGGGCACGGCCTACCGCTGGAATACCGGGGCCCAAACGCCCACCTTGTCCGTGACCACGCCCGGTCGCTACAGCGTCGAGATTGAGCAGGGGCCGTTTTGCCCTCAGGTAATAGCGTACGAAGTGAAGCTGGCCAGGGAATTTCAGCTGCCCAACATTCTTACCGTCAACGGTGATAATTTGAACGCGGTGCTAAAAATCCCCGGTTCCTATGGTACGCCCCAACTCAAGGTCTTCAACCGGTGGGGCCGGCTCGTGTACGAAACCACTGCCTATCACAACGACTGGGCGGCCACCGACGAGCCCGCCGGCGTCTATTACTACTGGCTGAGCCAGCCTTCCTGCAACATCAACCTGAAGGGCTGGGTGGAAATTGTCCGCTAACGCCCGCCCGATTTTAGGGCTGCTTAGCGGGGGTGGATAAAAAAAATGTCCGTCCGTAGAAATTGTTTTTAATTTTTTGCGTACGTTTGGACCGCCGGCCAGGGGTAGACTGGTCGGCAAATTCCACGGAAAAGCCCGAGCCCTTGGTTCGGGCTTTTTTCGTACCAGGCCCGGCGCATGGTTTTTAGCCCCTGACAAGCACAGTAAATTAAGTAAGCTGGCTAGTTTATTTAGTTTGCTTATCGCCGGATAAATGCCGTAATTTGAGGCATTAGTGCCTGTTTTCAATTCTTTTGCTGGTCGAATACCAGCAATGCCTCACTAATATTTTTGGGAACTTTCCGGCGCTCGTCCGAATTGTAAACTATTGCGCACCGCGCTGATTCCGGTATTTTTGACGGCACTTCGTCGACCTCATTCATTTCCTTGTGGCTACTCTCGATACCCCTGACGCTAACATCCCCGACCAAGATTTTTTGCAATCCGGCGACTCGGTAGATTTCGACTTGGGCGCTTTCTCCCCGGCGGCGGCGGCCGATACCCAAGAACCCTCGGAACTTATGGACGAGGCCACCCCGGAACCCGGAGCCATGCTGCCCCTGGCCACGGACCTGTTTGGCACGCCCGCCGCCCTGCTAATAGTCGAAGCCGTGCCAGCGGAGGAAACCGAAGAAGAACCCAAATTCGCCCCCGGCGAAACCATTCACGACGTGGCCACCGTGCGCGGCATGTACCAGAACTGGTTTTTGGACTACGCCTCTTACGTGATTCTGGAGCGTGCCGTGCCGGCCATTGAGGACGGGCTGAAGCCCGTGCAGCGGCGCATCCTGCACGCCATGAAGGAGATGGACGACGGCCGCTTCAACAAAGTGGCCAACGTTATCGGCCAGACCATGCAATACCACCCCCACGGCGACGCCAGCATCGGCGATGCCATGGTGAACCTGGGCCAAAAGGACCTGCTCATCGAAACCCAGGGCAACTGGGGCGACGTGCGCACCGGCGACGGAGCCGCCGCGCCCCGCTACATCGAGGCCCGCCTGAGCAAGTTCGCCCTCGACGTAGTGTTCAACCCCGACACCACCGAGTGGCAGCTGAGCTACGATGGCCGCAAGCGCGAGCCCACCACGCTGCCCGTAAAATTCCCGTTGCTGCTGGCGCAGGGCGTGGAAGGCATTGCCGTGGGCCTGAGCACCAAGATTATGCCCCATAACTTCCGGGAGTTGTGCAAGGCCAGCATCGACGTGCTCAAAGGGCGGGAAGTGCAGTTGTTTCCAGACTTCTCGACCGGCGGCCTCTGCGACGTGACCAACTACAACTCGGGCATGCGCGGGGCCAAAATCAGGCTGCGCGCCACCATCGAGAAGGTCGACAAAACGCTGCTCATCATTCGTGACATTCCTTACGGCTCCACTACCACGGCGCTGATGGAGAGCATCGTGAAGGCTTCGGAAGCGAACAAGATTAAGATTAAGAAAGTGGTCGACAATACGGCGGCCGACGTGGAAATTCAGGTGCAGCTGCCCACCGGCGTCTCGCCCGACCTCACCATGGACGCGCTGTATGCCTTCACCGACTGCGAAATCAGCATCTCGCCCAACACCTGCGTCATCATCGACGACAAGCCCCGCTTCGTGGGCGTGGAGGACGTGCTGCGCCAAAGCACCAAAGCCACCGTGCGCCTGCTGGAGCGCGAGTTGGAGATTCGGCAGGACGAGCTGTGGGAGCGTTGGCACAACGCTTCGCTGGAGAAGATTTTCATTGAAAACCGCATTTATCGCAAGATTGAAGAGTGCGAAACCTGGGCCGAAATCCTCGAAACGATTGACAAGGGCCTGAAGAAATTCGTGCGCATCGAAGGGGAGAAGGCCAAGGCTGACGACCAGCGCATTGTGCTGCGCCGCCCGATTGAGGAAGAGGATTTGACCCGCCTAACCGAAATCCGCATTAAGCGCATCTCAAAATTCGACGGTTTTAAGGCCGATGAGTACATCCAGAAGCTGGAAGCGGAACTGGCCGAAGTGGCCGACCACCTGGCCAATTTGACCCGCTACGCCATCAACTACTTCGAAGGCTTGCTGAAGAAGTACGGCGTGGGCCGGGAGCGTAAAACCCAGCTCCGCACCTTCGACGTGGTGACGGCCCAAAAAGTGGCCATCGCCAACCAGAAGCTTTACGTGAACCGCATCGACGGTTTCGTGGGCTACGGCCTCAAAAAGGACGAATTCGTGTGCGACTGTTCCGATTTGGACGACATTATCGCCATCAAGCGCGACGGCACGTTCACGGTGACCAAAATCGCGGAGAAAACATTTGTGGGTCGTGATATTCTGCACGTTGGCGTGTACAATAAGAACGATGACCGGCTGGTGTACAACATGGTGTACCTCGATGGCGCGTCGGGCATCTCGTTTGCCAAGCGCTTCCTGGTTTCGGGCATCACCCGCGACAAAACTTACGACCTAACCAAGGGCACCAAAGGTACCAAAACGCTGTACCTGACCGCCAATCCCAACTCCGAGTCGGAAATCGTGAGCATTCAGCTCAGCGATAAAGCGCCGGCGCGGGTGAAGCAGTTCGACTTCGATTTTGCCGAGTTGGGCATCAAGGGCAAGGGCTCGATGGGCAATATTGTGACCAAACAGCCCATCAAAAAAATCACCCGTAACTCCCTGGGCGACTCGACGTTGGGCGGCCGGGAAATGTTCTTCGACAGTGTTGTGGGCCGCCTTAACACTGCTGGCCACGGCCGCTACCTAGGCACGTTCGACACGGAAGACCATTTGTTGGTGGTGTTCAAAGACGGCAGCTACGAGCTAAAAACTGCCGACCCGGCCAACCACTACGACGTGCCCAACATCCTGCTGTTGCGCAAACTAGAACCCAGCACCGTGCTCACCACGGTATATGCCGAAGGCGAAACGAAAATTCACTACGTCAAGCGCTTCAAAATCGAAACCAGCACCCTCGACAAGCGTTTTACCTTCATTTCCGAAACCAAAGGCTCGAAACTGCTGTCCGTGACGGCTAACCCCGAGCCGTTGGCGGAGCTAAAAATCCAAAGGGACAAGAAGGCCGACAAGGAAACCGAGAAAATTGCCTTGCATGAGTTTATCGATGTGAAAGGCTGGAAGGCGATGGGCAACAAGCTCAACTACTACAAAATCCACGCTTTGGCCTTGCTCACCGACGAAGGCCCTGAGCCCCAGCGCCGCGAAGTAGCCCGGAAACGGGTGGCCGTAGCCGCTCCCAAAGCCGGTGGAAATGGGGGAGAGGCCACCCCCGCCGAGCAGCCCGAAGCTACTGGTTCGGTAGACGTTACGGCCGAGGAAGTGGCCCGGTCACAGGAGTTGCTAAAGCGGCCGAAAGCCCAATTGGGGCTGTTTTAAACGTTGCTTTTAAGCAAGCCGTGGCGAACTAGTGGCCTCATCACCAATCTTGCTAGCTTTGCTGAGCCAAGCGTTGTGCGCCGTTTATTTGCCCTTATGCGTTTGTTATTTCGGCGGCTTGCTTGCTTCATTTTTCCCTTGCGGTTTTGGCGGCTTCGGGTATCAGGTGCGCTGATAATCGGCTTCTTAGCAGCTTGGCCGGCTGCTGGGCAATTTCGGGCGCGGCCACCCAAAGCCGTGCGGCCGGCCTCAAGCACTCCCGCCCCTGCGCCGCCCTCCGACCCGCCGGCGGTGCGGGTAAAGCTGTTTCAGGCCGCCATCTTGGCCAATAGTTTCAAGGACTCCGAAGCGCTGGCCGTTTATCAGGATGTGCTGAAAACCAATTCCAACCATTACCTCGCCCTGTGGCAGTCCGCCGTGCTCAGCGTAAAAATTGGCAGCCGCTATTCCGACGACACCCGCAAGTCCGCCTATTTCGACGCCGCTCGTCAGTACGCTGACCGTGCCCTGCAACTGCAGCCCGAAGGGGGCGAAAGCAACTACGCCGTGGCCGTGGCGCTATTTAACCAAGCCACGCTCTACCGTTCGGGAGCCCGGCTGGAGGCCTTCCGTGACCTGCGCTCTCACGTGTACCTTGCCACCGAGCGCCGCCCCGATTTGCCCGAAGTCTGGCAGTTGCTGGGGCGCTGGCAGTACCGCGTGGCCCATTACAGCCTGCTTGAACGGCTCTACAGCAAGCTCGTGCTGGGCGGTGTGCCCGCGGGCGGCGACAGCCGCGAAGCCGTGCTAAACCTGCGCAAGGCCCACGAACTAGCACCGCAAAACCTGCAAATCTGCTACGACCTGGCCCGGGTATACCGTTACCAGGGCAGCCGCCGCCGGGCCATTGCCGTGCTGCGCGAAGCCGAAAAAATAACCCCCATTACCAGCGAAGACCTGGTTGTGAGCCGCCTGTGCCGTAAAATGCTGCCGCCACTGCTGCGCGCCGATGCCCGCCGCCAAAAGCGCCGGGCAAAGCTGCAGCAGCGCGCCGTTGCCTCGCCCGTACTGCTAAGGACTGACTCCAGCCGAACTACCGCCGACACCGTGCGGCGCAAGCAATAGGTGCCTACGGCCCAACCTGTCCGTACTTTGCATCTCCTATGCCGTTACCTGTGTTTTTTGTTCGCTTTTCCGGGTGCCGGTGGGTGCTCTTGGCCGGGTTGGCCCTGGCTGGCTGCCAAGCCGCGCCAACCGAACGGCCCGATACCCTCGTGAATTTAAAAACGGTGCAGAGTGGCCCCCGCGTGCAGGCCGATGAGTTGAACGGGGCCATTGCCCGCGAGCCCCGCAATTCCGCGCTGCTAGCCCGCCGCGCCACCCTCCGCCTAGCTGCCGGCCAGCCCCAGGCTGCTTTGCTTGATGTGGCCGCGGCCCTCGAAATCGACAACGCTGCCGGCAATCTGTACTTCATTCAGGCACGGGCCTACCGAGCGTTGGGGCAATTAGCCGAGGCCCTGGCCGCCGCGCGCCAAGCGGCCGAACACGGCTTCTCCGGCCCCGAGTTGCCGCTGTTGGTGGGCGAAACCCACCTCGCCGCCCGCGATTACCCCGCTGCCCTCGACAACCTTGACCGCACCCTGCGGCTCGACCCCGACCAGCCCGCCGCCCTCTTCTACAAGGGCCTTGCCTACGCCGCCACTGCCGATACCAGCACGGCTGTTCAGTATTTGCAAGATGCCTTGGCCCGTGACCCGCGCGAGCCCGAAATCCTGCACCAGTTGGCTTTTTTGCTGAATGCCTGGCGCATTCCGGCCGACGCCGCCCGCCACGCCGCGTTGGGGATGAAGCTCGACACCACGTCCGGCCTGTTGCGCTACGATTATGGCCGTCAGTTGGAACTCCAGGGCCGCCCCGATAGCGCCCTCTGGTACTACCGCCGCGCGCTGGTTCTCGACACAACGGTTTACCGGGCCGATTACCGCCTCGGCCTGGCCGCCGCCAAATCCCGCCAGCCAGTTGTCGTTATTCAGCACTTGAGTCGGGCCCTGCGCCGCAACCCGCGCCTGCCTGAAGCCCGCGCCCTGCTCGCCGAAGCGCTCGAAGCCCAAAACCGTCTGCCCGAAGCCCTGACTCAATACCGGCTGTTAGTGGCTGAAAATCCCGGCAATCAGCACTGGACTTTCAAGGCCTGGAAACTGGGTGACCGCGCGCAGGCCCTGCTACCCGACAGCCTGCGGCCCGCCCCGCGCGCCTATTACCGGCGGTTGGTGCGGCCGTTGCCCATCGCGCCGTTATCGCCTTTACAGTCCGGTAGGGAATAGCTTTTGCCGCGTGTGGTGATTCACGCGGCCGGCGCAACGCTTGCGCCGGCCGCGCGGACCCGGTCAATTGTGCCTCCTGCGCTCACTCAAGCACCAGTACCTGTGTTTTGACACTGGTGCCGGTTTGCACCTTGGCTACGTACATGCCTTTAAGCAATCCACTGATGTTCTTCGTGATGGCCAGTTGTTCGAGGCCTTCGCCGTGAAATACTTCCCGGCCCATGCGGTCCAGCACCGTGAGCTTTATTAGCTGATGGTCCGGGGCGGTTACCCTGAAGGTAACCTGGTCGCTCGCTGGGTTGGGATACATCGAAACCAGCGCGTCGCCGGGGGGCGTCGGGCTGTCGTTGAGCACCCGCATCAGTGCTGCATCGGCTTGAACAAAGCCAAAGCCCGTTTTAAAGTCAAACCCTCGGTCGAACCTCGGCGTGAGCGGGTTGTCCATGTCAAGAGCAGTTTTTTCTAACGCTTCCGTGATGGCAAGCGGTGCGATGACGCCTTGAGTCGCTTCTACCAGCAGGGCGGCCACGGCCGCTACGTGCGGTGCCGCAGCACTCGTACCGAAAAAATTGGGGAAGCCATCGCCCTCAAAGTCAGCTCCGGGAAAGGGCGGGAAGAAGGTGGTGTTGGCCCCATCAGGCCCGGTTATTTCCGGTTTCTCCTGCAAGCGGGGCTTGCTGAGGCGCTTGCCATCGGGACTGAACAGAATGAGGGTGCCGCCCAACGAAGAGAAGGCTTCCACGACCGGCACGCGGGTGTTCGGATTGAACAGGGGCGTGTTGAAATACGGGGCGGCGGCCACGGCCACGGCCTGCTCGGCGTTGGCATGGCCGGTTAGCGTTGCGCTTTGCGTATCGTACTCGAGAGCCAGGGGCCGGTCGCCGTAGTTGATGTATTTGATTCGGGTGGGGTCGGGGCCGGCAAATTTCACAATCACCACTTCCACGGTCGCGGCCGCAGCTCCGTTGTTCGTGATGCTGATAAACTCGAAGGGGTCGCCGCCGATGTTGTTGTCAGCGGACGAAAAGATGGGCAGGCCATTGAAGAGGATGTACAAGTCCAGGTCGGTTTTCGCCCCGCGGAGGCCGCTCGCCGAAAAAAACGGGTCGTCCCATTGCAGGGCCAGCGACAATCGTCTGCGCGGCCCTACCGTCACGCTTTGCCGAAGGTCGGGCTGCACGTCGCCATTGCCCGCAAAGTTGTGTGCCACGCCCGGTATGCCCGGAATCTGACTACCCGAGTTATTGAACGACGTTTCGTACGATTGCTGGCCCTGGTTGCCAGCCGACGAAAAATAAGCCGAGCCCCGGCGCACTACCTTGTTGGCCGCCTGGGCAATGATGCCATCCTGAAAAAATGGCTCGGCAAAGTAAATGATGTCATCGACAATTACTTTGCAGCCGGCACTTTGCAGGTCCTCAATGCCTTGGGCAAAATCGGCCTGGCCCAGAAAAGCGGTGTGAAAGGCAATAGCCGACTGGGGTGCCACGTCGTGCACTATTTCGGCCATCCCACGACCTTCGTCGATGCCACCAGAAGGCAAGTCGGCCAGTACCTGTACGTTGGGGGGCAGGTCGTTGCTGGCTACCCCGGCGGCGGCCCCGCCCAGGTTGTTGTAGCTGTCGGATAAAATGCCCACTTTCACGCCGTTACCGGTCAATCCATACTTAGCGCGGGCCACGTCCGCGCGCAGCGCCTGGTCGCCTTGGCTGGTGGTCCGGCCCACGTTGAGGGCGGGTTTATAAGCCGGCCGCACCAGTTGCAGCGATGCCAGTTGTTCGAGCGTAGCCAGCTTGTCCACCGGAAACAAGCCGGATACCAGCGCCCCGTAGGCTACTCCGTTGCGTAAGCCTTTGGCTTGCAAGTCGGCCAGCAGTTTCTTGGCATTGGCCGTGGTTGCTACTGCTTCAATCACCACGTAGCCGTCGTAAACCTGGATGTCGCTGGTGGCTTCAAACGGAGAAATTGACTTTGGGGCTTGTGGTCCCTGGTTGCGTGCGCCGGCCTGGGTGAGGCTGAGCAAACTAGCCGATATTTTGCCTTTGGGCACGCCTTGGGCAGCCGCAGAAATTCCGGTTAGCGCCGCTAGTGCCAGCAAACCGGCAGTGACGACACTTAAGTATTTTTTGTTCATAGCTGAAAATGGGAGGAAGTGAAAAAATACGACTGAGCTTGACCAAGAGGCGTCTCGCCGCGGGCTTTGTTGCGTGTAAATATAATAATTATATTAATACTTGTATATATAATAAAAATTATTAAGTAATACTTAACGTTGGTCTTGCTAAAGGTCATTGGTTAGAAGCAGTGCTTCGTCCGCCTTTTGCCGCTACTCACCGTTCGCGTATAACCAGTGCCCTCGGGCTGGTCGACGACTCAGGAGTACTTCCCCTACCCGTTACGGCAAAATACTAGGTGGCCTCGCCTGGCAAGTGCTAACTTGCGCCCAGCTTTGCCCTTCGGGCCTTTTACCCCATTCTATGCTCAACATCACCCTCCCCGACGGCTCGGTTCGCCTGGTCGAGTCCGGTTCGACTGGCTACGACCTGGCTGCCAGCATCAGCGAAGGCCTGGCGCGCAATGCCTTGGCCGTGCGCGTCAACGGCGAAGTGCGCGACTTGCACCGCCCGTTCACCAACGATGCTACTGTCGAAATCCTCACCTGGAACGACGCCGCCGGTAAGTCAACGTATTGGCACTCCTCGGCCCACCTCATGGCCGAAGCCCTCGAAGCGCTGTACCCCGGCGTGAAGCTGGCCATCGGCCCGGCCATCGAAAACGGTTTCTACTACGACGTCGACCTCGGCGAAGGCCGCAGCATCAGCAGCGAAGACTTCCCCGAAATCGAGAAGAAGATGCTGGAGCTGGCCAAAACGAAAAGCCGCTACGAGCGCAAGGAGGTTTCGAAAGCCGATGCCATCGCCTACTTCACCGAGAAGCAGGACCCCTACAAGCTGGAGCTGATTGACGGCCTCGAAGATGGCCAAATCACCTTCTACACCCAAGGCGGCTTCACCGACCTCTGCCGCGGTCCGCACATTCCCGATACTGGTACCATCAAGACGGCCAAGCTGATGAACGTGGCCGGAGCCTACTGGCGCGGCGACGAGAAGAACAAGCAGCTCACGCGCCTCTACGGCATCACCTTCCCCAAGGCCAAAGACCTCACCGAGTACCTCGAACGCCTTGAAGAAGCCAAGCGCCGCGACCACCGCAAGCTCGGTAAAGAGCTGAAGCTGTTCGCTTTCTCTGAGAAAGTAGGCGCGGGCCTGCCCCTGTGGCTGCCCAAAGGCACCGCCCTGCGCGAACGCCTGGAGCAATTCCTTCGCAAAGCCCAGGTGAAGGCCGGTTACCAGCCCGTCGTCACGCCCCACATCGGCTCCAAAGAGCTTTACGTGACCAGCGGCCACTACGAAAAATACGGCGCGGATTCCTTCCAGCCAATCAAAACGCCCAACCCCGGCGAGGAATTCTTCCTCAAGCCGATGAACTGCCCGCACCACTGCGAAATCTACAAAACTGAGCCCCGCAGCTACCGCGACCTGCCCGTGCGCTACGCCGAATTCGGCACCGTGTACCGCTACGAGCAGTCGGGCGAGCTGCACGGCCTCACCCGCGTGCGCGGCTTCACGCAAGACGATGCCCACATCTTCTGCCGCCCCGACCAGGTAAAAGAGGAGTTTAAGAAAGTAATTGACCTGGTGCTTTACGTTTTCAAAAACCTCGGTTTTGAAGATTATACGGCCCAAATCAGCCTGCGCGACCCCGAGAACAAAACCAAGTACATCGGCTCCGACGAAAACTGGGCCCTGGCCGAAAGCGCCATCCAGGAGGCCGCTGCCGAAAAAGGCCTGCCCACCGTCACCGAGCTTGGTGAAGCCGCATTCTACGGCCCCAAACTTGACTTTATGGTGCGCGACGCCCTGGGCCGCCGCTGGCAGCTTGGCACCATCCAGGTCGATTACAACCTGCCCGAGCGGTTCGACCTCGAATACGTGGCGCCCGACAACACCAAGCAGCGGCCCGTGATGCTGCACCGCGCCCCCTTCGGTTCGCTGGAGCGTTTCGTGGCCGTGCTAATCGAGCACTGCGCCGGCAATTTTCCACTCTGGCTCACCCCCGAGCAGTTCATCGTGCTGCCCATCTCCGACAAGTACATCGATTACGCCAATGAAGTGAAAGCCCAGCTGGAACAGCGCGACTTGCGCGGCACCGTGGATGCCCGCGACGAGCGCATCGGCCGTAAAATCCGCGACGCGGAGATGGCCAAGCTGCCTTATCTGTTAGTAGTAGGGGAGAAGGAAGCCCAGGATAACATTATCAGCGTGCGCAAGCATGGCGAAGGCGACCTCGGCTCCATGCCCATTGATGCGTTCGTGAAAAGCGTCCAAAGCCAGATTGTAGAAGCGTATTAATCAGGCTTGGAACTGGAAGAATACCTTCCTGCTCGACTGCGCGGACGCCAGACGAGTAGGACGGTCTTTTTTGCCTTGGTAGGCAAATTGATTAGGTAATCCACTTGCCTTTCTAATTAAAAATGCCGATATTTGCCCCTTGATAACCAGGCCATACCCAGCCTAAACCGCCCAGACTCTCATTCCCCGCCACTTTTTTAGCAGGAGGACCAAACCATAGCAGCTCCGAATCGTCGGTACGTGCCCCGCCAGCAGGTGGAAGAGCCGTTCAAAATCAATCAGAAAATCCTGGCCCGCGAGGTACGACTCGTTGGCGACAACGTCGAACAGGGTGTTTATCCAACGGACCAGGCCCGGAAAATGGCGCAGGAGCAAAATCTCGACCTGGTTGAGATTTCGCCCACCGCCACCCCGCCCGTTTGTCGCGTCATCGACTACTCGAAATTCAAGTACGAGCAGAAGAAGAAAACCCGCGAGCTAAAAGCCAAGCAGACCAAGGTCGTGCTCAAGGAAATCCGCTTCGGCCCCAACACCGACGAGCACGATTTTGCCTTCAAGGTGAAGCACGCGCAGGAGTTTCTGCGCGAAGGCGCGAAAATCAAGAGCTACGTGCACTTCGTTGGTCGTAGCATCGTGTTCAAAGAGCGCGGCGAAATCCTGTTGCTCAAGTTTGCCCAGGCCCTTGAGGACCTCGCCAAAGTGGAGCAGCTGCCCAAACTCGAAGGCAAGCGGATGTTCCTCTACCTGGCCCCGAAAGCGGCTGCCGTGGTGAAGCCCGTCGCTAAGCCCGCTATTGCCGCTGATGCCAAGCCGAAGGCCCCCAAACCGGCCGAGCCCAAAGCAGAAACCATTGACCAGACCTCCGAAACGGCTCCAGCACCCGCTGCCGACGCCGCCGAATAGATTTTACCCGGTTGAAGATGGCTTCCCGACCACTGGTCAGTCAGCAATCAACAATCAACAACCAACCCTCCAACACTTACTACAATGCCGAAAGTAAAGACGAAATCCGGTGCCAAGAAGCGCTTTGCGCTCACCGGAACGGGCAAGGTGAAGCGGAAGCACGCCTTCAAATCACACATCCTCACGAAGAAGACGACCAAGCAGAAGCGCGGCCTGACCCACACCGGCCTCGTGAGCAGCGCCGACATGAACCGTGTGCGCCAGATGCTTAACATCTGAGAAATTATGAATTAAAAGTTATGAATTATGAGTTAGCCGTTTCAGCCAATTCAGATTAATTCATAACTCATAATTTATAACTCATAATTAATTTTTCTAAACCAGGCTTCCGGCCTTAAGACCTTCACCCGTCGCCGGCTGCCAAAAACTCTCTAGGTTATGCCAAGAAGTGTCAACCACGTGGCCTCGCGCCACCGCCGTAAGAAAATCATGCGTTTGGCGAAAGGCTACTATGGCCGTCGCAAAAACGTTTGGACCGTAGCCAAGAATGCTGTTGAAAAAGGTCTTCTCTACGCCTACCGCGACCGTAAAGTAAAGAAGCGCGAATTCCGTGCCCTCTGGATTCAGCGTATCAACGCCGGCGCTCGTGAGCACGGCCTGTCGTACTCGCAGTTGATGGGCGGCCTGAAAAAGGCTGGCATTGAACTCAACCGCAAAGTGCTGGCTGATTTGGCCCTGAACCATCCTGAGGCCTTCAAAGGCATCGTGGAGAAGGCAAAATAACTGTCTCTGCGCACTATCAACCAAGAAAACGCTGGCCCTTGGGTTTAGCGTTTTCTTGTTTTTAGGCATTCTAAGCCCGGCTTTGGTAAAGGGTAACCAATTGGCTGCCAAATTCTGTAGCAACTTCCGTCTTCTTCGCTAAACGGCTGTAACGCAAAAAGGCCGTTTCAGCAATTGCTGAAACGGCCTTAACGTAGCGGGAGGCGGGCTCGAACCGCCGACCTCAGGGTTATGAATCCTGTGCTCTAACCAGCTGAGCTACCCCGCCGGGTTTTTTGTGGGTGCAAAGGTAACGTTACAATTAGCCTCGAAACAAGGTTTTGAGCTAAAAAACACTGTATTTCTCTCGCATGCGGTTGGCGTATTACCGACTGTCCTGCAGGTCTCTTCGTTTACTTCTATGGCTTTGCCTGATACTCAAACTAAAACGCGCTTCGTGGTGGAATTTCCCATCAACGCGTCGCCTAAAATTCTTTTCCCTTATCTGGCAACGGCATCGGGACTCACCCAGTGGTTTTGCGACGATGTGCGCTACGTGGAAGGGCAACGCCTCAACTTTATCTGGGACCAGGAAAACCACTACGCCGAGATTTCGGGCCAACGCTTGAATCGTGCCGTGCGCTTTGTGTTTCTCGACGACCACCGCCAGCCAGTAGCAGATGCGAACTTCATGGAGTTTACCCTCGATTCGTCGCAGGTGACCGACGAAGTATACTTGCGTGTAGTGGACTACTCTGCGGGCCATAGCGAAGCCGAGCAGAACGAAATGTGGGAAGGCTTGGTGGCTAAGCTCCGGGAACAAGTAGGAGGGTAGCAAGCCCGCCGCAACTGGTTCATGACGTCCGGCTGTGGTGGCGGTACTTTTTCCCCTTAATCTTCGTTTCAACGCCGACGTGTACGTATCGCGCAGCGTCGCTCCCTTATGCTTAAAAAGCTCGACAAGCTTATCCTGAAGGCTTTCGCTGGCCCGTTCCTGCTCACCTTCGCCGTGGTGCAATTTATCCTGCTCACGCACACGCTGCTTAAGTACCTGGATGACATCATCGGCAAGGATTTGGGTACGGGCGTGCTGTTGCAGCTGCTGTTCTATTTCAGCGTGCTCATTGTACCCGTTTCGCTGCCCTTGGCGGTGCTACTCTCTTCGTTGATGACGTATGGCAATTTGGGCGAGCACCACGAGCTGACGGCCATCAAGGCGTCGGGGATTGCCCTGACGCGGATTTTGCGGCCCGTGCTGCTGCTAACGGTGGGGCTGGCCGTGGGAGCGTTCTGGTTCAATGAAACCATTGTACCGCGCGCCAACCTAAAGGCCTACAGCTTGCTTTGGGACGTCCGGCAGCAAAAGTTGGCCCTGGACATTCGCGAAGGCATATTTTACAGCGGTATCCCCGGCTACACCATCAAGGTTGATAAGAAAACGGGGGTTAACGGCGACCGCCTGCACGGGGTAATGATTTACGACCACACCCAAAAATCGGGCAACGCCACCGTGATGCTGGCCGACTCAGGCCGCATGTTCACCCGCTTCAATGGCGGTTATTTGGGCTTAGAACTGTTTCATGGCCATAATTACATTGAGCAGCCCGATGCGCGGGACCGTGCCGGGGCCAGTTTCGTGCGCCAGGGGTTCGACCACAACATTGTCACGTTTTCGCTGGCTTCGTTCGACTTAGGACGAACCAAAGAAGAGCTTTTCCAGACCAATCGGATGATGCTCAACATTCCTCAGCTCCGTACCGCCACGGATTCAGTGCAGAAGAAGCTGCAAATGGAGCAGCATCAATTGCCGCGGCAGATGAATTCCTACTACACGTTCGTGCGGTTCGATACCACTGGACGGGCGGCCAACCGCCGCGTGGAAAAACTGCAAGTGCCTGTGGCCAAGCTGGCCGCACTTACGGCCCCCATTATGCAGCAGTCCATTAGCCGGGCGCGCAATTTGCAGTCGTTTGCAAGTTCCTCGGCCGATAAGCTGGATGATTACGCCCGCAATTCGGCGCTGTTCCGCATTGAGGTATACCGCAAGTATTCACAGTCGGTGGCAGTGCTGCTCATGTTTTTGATTGGTGCGCCATTGGGTTCCATTATTAAGAAAGGCGGTTTGGGTGTGCCGATTCTAATTTCCATCCTCTTTTTCATTGTGTATTACGTCCTTAGCATTATGGGCGAGAAATACGGCCGCGAGTTCGTGATGCCAGTGGGCGTGGGGATGTGGATGTCGAATCTGGTGCTACTACCTGCAGGGCTATTCTTCCTCTATCAGGCCTACAATGACTCGGGCTTGCTAGAAATGGATTTTTGGCGACGACTCCCGCAGCGCTTGGGCATTCCTTCGCTGCGCAAAATCACCGAGCCGGAAGAAGAAGTCGCCGCGTAGACGGGGTTCGTCACAAGCTAACGCTTATGCTAAAATCTCTCGGCTGCGCTTTTATCCTGTTTTAAAATTCCGTACCTTTGCGGCACCCCGATGTATGGGGTTTTTAATTTTCTTTTTTCATCTTTAAATCTAAAGACGGGGTTACACCTATCAGCCGATGAAACTCACCACCGAAATTAAGCAAGCCATCTTCGAGAAGAACAGCCTGCAAAAAGTGAAAACCGATACTGGTTCGGCCGAGGCACAAATTGCCCTCTTCACGCACCGCATCACGCACCTAACCGAGCACCTCAAGGTGAACAAGAAGGACCACAGCACCCGTCTGGGCCTGCTGAAGCTGGTGGGTAAGCGTCGCAGCATGCTGGATTACCTGCAGCACCGCGAAATCAACCGCTACCGTGCCATTATCAAGGAACTGGGCATCCGTAAGTAAGTCCAGAATCTGAGAGTAGGGAGCCTTCCAACGAGGGTTCCCTACTCTTTTTTTGTTTGGGTTGGTTTGGCCCCGAGGCCGGCCCGAAATGATTAGCTGCTAGTTGTCCGTTGTCAGGCCGTTTCATAACAGTTCTGACAACGGACAACTAGCAACTGACAACTAACCCATCGTCGCTGTTGTATTTACCTGAGTAACGAGAGCCGTGCGTGGTGCTCGTTTTTGGCTGCTCGCCCGCTGTCGCTTTTCCAAGCAAATCCCGCTGATGTCCCAACCCCACGCCATTACCAAAACCCTGGCGCTGCCCGACGGCCGCGTTATCTCCATCGAAACCGGCAAGCTGGCCAAATTTGCCGACGGTGCCGTCGTGGTTCGCCTCGGTGATACCATGCTGCTTGCCACGGTGGTATCGGCCCCGAGCCAGCGCGACGGCGTTGACTTTCTGCCGCTGTCGGTGGACTACCAGGAGAAATTCGGCTCGGCCGGCAAGATTCCCGGCTCGTTCCAGCGCCGCGAAGGCCGCTTGAGCGACTACGAAATCCTGGTGTGCCGCCTTGTCGACCGCATCCTGCGGCCGATGTTCCCCAAAGACTACCACTACGAGGTGCAGGTAATGATTACCCTCATCTCGGCCGATAAAGAAGTTCAGCCCGACGCTCTGGCCGCCCTGGCCGCCTCGGCTGCACTGTCGATTTCCGATATTCCGTTTGCTGGCCCGATTTCCGAAGTGCGCGTGGCGCGCATCGACGGCCAGTTCCAGATTAACCCAAAGACTTCCGACCTGGCCCGCGCCGACATGGACCTGATGGTAGGTGCCACCGCCGACTCCGTGGCCATGGTGGAAGGTGCCATGAAGGAAGTGAGCGAAGAGGAGATGGTGGCCGCTATTGCCTTCGGCCACGAAGCCATTAAGTCCCAATGCCAGCTGCAGAAGGACCTGGCTGAAGCCGTGGGCCGCACTGCCGACTCGCCGACTCGCGAGTACCCCAAGTACGAGGAGAACGAGGATTTGAAAAAGACGATTCTCGACGCGGTGTACCAGGGCGCTTATGACGTGGCCCGTAGCGGCAATACTAGCAAAGGCGGCCGCAAGGAAGGCTTTGGTAAGGTGAAAAAGCAAGTGCTGGAACATTTGCTGGCCGTAGATGCGGAGTTGAACATGAAGATGTTCAGCCGCTACTATGGCTCGGCCGAGAAGAAAGCTATCCGGGACATGATGGTGAAGGAGCGGGTGCGCCTCGATGGTCGTCAGCTCACCGAAATCCGCCCTATCTGGTCGGAAATTAACTATTTGCCTGGAGCCCACGGTTCGGCTATTTTCACCCGCGGTGAGACGCAAAGCCTGACCACGGCCACGCTCGGTACTAAGCTCGATGAGCAGATTGTGGACCAGCCGCTAACTAAGGGCTACTCGAAATTTATGCTGCACTACAACTTCCCCGGTTTCTCGACTGGTGAAGTGAAGCCGAACCGGGGCGCTGGCCGCCGCGAAATCGGCCACGGCAACCTGGCCCTGCGCTCGCTGAAGCAGGTATTGCCCGCCGAAGACGAAAACCCCTACACCATCCGTATCGTGTCGGACATTCTGGAGTCGAACGGCTCCAGCTCGATGGCTACCGTTTGCGCCGGCTCGCTGGCGCTGATGGACGCGGGGGTGAAAATCACGGGTGCCGTGTCGGGCATCGCCATGGGCCTCGTGCAGGATAAGGAAACCGGCGAATACGCCGTGCTGAGCGATATTCTCGGCGACGAGGACCACCTCGGCGACATGGACTTCAAGGTAACCGGCACCGAGAAAGGCATTTGCGCCTGCCAGATGGACATCAAAATCCAGGGCCTGAGCAATGAGATTCTGACCGCCGCGCTACACCAGGCCCGCGCCGGCCGCCTGCACATTCTGGCCGAAATGGCCAAGACCATTGCCGCGCCGGCCGCTGAGTTGAAGGCGCACACGCCCCGCTCGCACAAGATGCTGATTGACAAAGAATTCATCGGGGCCATCATCGGGCCCGGTGGCAAGGTGATTCAGCAGATTCAGAAGGATACCAACGCCACGGTTATTATCGAGGAGAAGGACGAGAAGGGCCACGTGAGCATTTACGCGGCCAACCAGGACGACATGCAGGGTGCCATCGACCGCATCCGCGCCATTGCGGCGCAGCCCGAAGTGGGCGAGGTTTACAAAGGCAAAGTGCGCAGCATTCAGCCCTACGGTGCTTTCGTGGAGATTATGCCCGGCAAAGACGGCCTGCTGCACATTTCGGAAGTGACGCACGAGCGGATTCAGACGCTGGAAGGCTTGTTGGAAGTGGGCCAGGATATTGACGTGAAACTGGTGGAAATCGATAAGAAAACCGGCAAGTACCGCTTGTCACGCAAAGTGTTGCTGCCCAAGCCGGAAACGGCGGCCGCCAGCAACGGCGAAGCCCAAGCGTAGTCACGCCAACGGTCCGAACTAATGTCGGGGGAAGCCTGTTGGCTACCTCTGACTTAGGGGACTGTCCGGACGGCTTTTTCTTACGTATAACCCCATCAGATATCGTTCTTACCTAGTCCCCAATGAGACAGCTAAAAATTAGTAAGCAGATTACCAACCGCGAAAGTCAGTCGCTGGATAAATACCTCCAGGAGATTGGCAAGGTTGATTTGCTCACGCCCGACGAGGAGGTGACGCTTGCGCAGCGTATCCGCGACGGAGACCAGCAAGCACTGGAAAAATTGACCAAAGCCAACCTGCGTTTTGTAGTGTCGGTTGCAAAACAGTATCAGAACCAGGGCCTTAGTCTTGGTGACCTCATCAATGAGGGCAACCTCGGTCTCATTAAAGCCGCCAAGCGCTTTGACGAAACCCGCGGCTTTAAATTCATCTCGTACGCCGTTTGGTGGATTCGCCAGTCGATTCTGCAGGCCTTGGCCGAGCAGAGCCGCATCGTGCGTCTGCCTTTGAATCGGGTGGGTTCGCTGAACAAAATCAGCAAATCCTTCTCGGAGCTGGAGCAGAAATTCGAGCGCGAGCCTTCACCCGAAGAAATTGCCGAGGTTTTGGAGTTAACCACCTCAGAAGTGGTGGACACCCTAAAAATCTCGGGCCGCCACGTATCGGTGGATGCGCCGTTTGTGCAGGGCGAGGAAAACCGTCTGCTCGACGTGCTCGAAAACGAGGACGAGGAGTCGCCGGACATGGCGCTGATGAACGACTCGCTCCGCAAGGAGGTGCAACGCGCCCTGAGTACGCTCACCAAGCGCGAGGCGGACGTGATTACGCTCTACTTCGGTTTGAACGGCGAAGCTGCGCTGACCTTGGAGGAAATTGGCGAGAAGTTTAACCTTACCCGCGAGCGGGTTCGTCAGATTAAGGAGAAAGCCATTCGTCGTTTGCGGCACACGTCGCGCTCGAAGGCGCTGAAGCCTTATCTGGGCTAATCAATTAGTTTTGCAGAATAGAAAACCCCGACCGTCAGGTTGGGGTTTTTTGTACGGTTTCGCGCATGTCGGCGTCTGCCGGGCAATGACTTGAAAACTAGTTCTTGGCATAGCCAAGGCTGGCTTCACGTTCCGGTTGCGCCGTCAGCTATTCTATTTTTCATCGTTCAACGATACGCGAAGCTTGGCTTCGCGCTACATCATACAAAATGTCTGAACACATCAAATGTCTGATTATCGGCTCCGGCCCGGCCGGCTACACCGCCGCCATCTATGCCGCTCGTGCCAATATGGCCCCCGTTATGTACATGGGTTTGCAGCCGGGGGGGCAGCTCACCATCACGAATGACGTGGAAAATTTCCCCGGCTATCCAGACGGGATTATGGGTCCTGAAATGATGGAAGACCTGAAAAAGCAGGCTACCCGCTTCGGCACTGATATCCGCTATGGAATTGCCACGGCGGTTGATTTTTCGGTGCATCCACGCAAAATTACCATCGACGAAACCCTTGAGTTGACAGCCGATTCCGTAATTATTGCCACTGGGGCTTCGGCCAAGTGGCTGGGCATTCCGTCGGAAGCAAGGCTGAACGGCTCGGGCGTTTCGGCCTGCGCGGTATGCGACGGCTTTTTCTACCGTGGGCAAGAAGTGGCCATTGTGGGCGCGGGCGATACGGCAGCGGAGGAAGCGACCTACCTTGCCAACCTGTGCAGCAAGGTGACCATGATTGTGCGCAAGAGTGAGATGAAAGCCTCAAAGATTATGCAGCAGCGCGTGCTCGACAATCCCAAGATTGAGGTGCTTTTCAACACGGTGACGGATGAGATTCTGGGTGAGCATGCAGTAGAGGGAGTGCGGGTGAAAAACTTGCTGACCCACGAAACCCGTGAGATTGCCCTGACAGGCTTCTTTGTGGCCATTGGGCACGACCCCAACTCCAAGATTTTTCAGCCCTACCTGCACCACGATGAGCAGGGCTACCTGAAAACCATCCCTGGCACCAGCAAAACCAACGTGGATGGCATCTTCGCCTGCGGCGATGTGCAGGATTTCACCTATCGCCAGGCCGTGACGGCCGCTGGTACCGGCTGCATGGCCGCCCTGGATGCCGAGCGCTACCTGGCCGCCATGGGAATACACTAAATTTGTTGCGTGAACGTGTTAGAAAAGACGAGCTTTGTGGTTCGTCTTTTCTAACCGTTTTGTTTTAGACCGAACGGCACGAAGTTGAAAGTTGCAAAGCCTTCAATTTTGGCCTCTTTCCGCCTGCTTTTGACTTTTCTGAAAATAATTTACCAGCGTCCGGGGCTGTTGCTGCTGGCACTGTTGCTGTTTCTGGCGGGGATAAGCCCGGCGCAGGCGCAGCGCCGAAAGCCGCCGCGCACCAAAGCCAAAGCCGGCAGCACGACCGGCAAGTCCGATTTTTTTCGCATCAAAACGCCCAAGATGCGCTACGTACGACCGGATACCACGACGGTCATCGAGACCGAAGAACTGCCCGACGATAACTCCGACGCCGCAAAGTCTATTTTCTTCAACCCGGCCAAAAAGCTCAGCATTGTGAGCGAGGATACCTCGACGCTGAATTTGGGCGGGCAGGAAATTGTGGAGATGTCGGAGGAAGTGCTCATCGATTCTTCGTGGGTGAAGGTGGCGGGCTACTACTCCATTTGGGACACGCATCGGGTTAATCCTTACCGGGTAGACGGCCGCAGCTACCGGGACTCCCTCAAACTGCAATTAACCGACCCAACCCGGCAGCGCTACGCCAAAATGCCGCTGCTGACCACGCCCATTACGTCGGGCTTTGCCTTTCGGGGTTACCGCTGGCACTACGGCATGGACCTGGACCTGGAAACCGGCGACTCGGTGAAAACCGTGTTTGATGGCGTAGTGCGCATTCAGGCCTGGGACGGTGGTGGCTACGGCAACTACATTTTGGTGCGGCACTACAACGGCCTCGAAACGGTGTACGGCCACTTGAGCAAGGCCTTGGTGACGGTGGGCACCTTTGTGAAAGCCGGCCAGCTCATTGGCTACGGCGGCAGCACGGGGCGTAGCACGGGCTCGCACCTGCACTTTGAGGTGCGCTACCAGGGCAACCCCATCAACCCGGTGTTGATGTATGACTTTCCCGGCTATAAGCTGCGGAAGGACAACTTCACCATCACTGCGGCGCTCTTCAACTACTACAGTCGGGCCCTAACGCGCAGCCGTAGCAGCCGTAGCAGCGGCAGCGGGCGGCCGTCGCGGGCCCGGCAGATTGTAACGCACAAGGTGCGCTCGGGCGATACGCTTTCGGAAGTGGCCGAAAAATACGGAGTGCGCGTAAGCGCGTTGAAAAGACTAAACCCTGGCGTGAGAACCTTGCAGCCCGGCAAAAAGCTGCGCATCAAATAAATCACTGATTTTCACGGATTAACTGTGATTTCGCCGATTTTTTTTGGCGGTGTAGCTAATTTTGGGTGTGAAAAAAGGTCATTTTAATTCGGGCGCTGTAATCAGCGAAATCAATTTAATCCGCGAAAATCAGTGATGAAGCTCGATGTTCTGGCCCTCGGGGCCCACCCCGACGATGTAGAAATGTCCTGCACTGGGACGTTGCTGGCGGCGATGACCGTCGGGAAAAAAGTTGGAATCGTTGATTTCACCCGGGGCGAGTTGGGCACCAGAGGCACGCCCGCTATCCGGGCCGCCGAGGCGGCGGCTTCGAATAAGATTCTGGGCATCGCAATCCGCGAAAACCTGGGCTTGCCCGATGGGTTCTTTCGCAACGACCGGGAGCATCAGCTGCCGCTCATTGCCGCCATTCGACGCTACCAGCCCGAGGTGGTGCTGGCCAATGCCATTAATGACCGGCATCCTGACCACGGCCGCGCTGCGCAATTGGCCACGAACGCCTGTTTCCTGGCCGGCCTGCGCATGATTGAAACGTTCGGCGACGACGGCCTGCCCCAAGCCGCTTGGCGGCCCAAAAACGTGTACCATTACATCCAGGACCGGCAATTGCCGCCAGCGTTTGTCGTGGATATTACGCCGTATTGGGAGAAAAAATGGGAAGCTATTCAGGCCTTCAAGACCCAGTTTTTTAACCCGGATTTGGATGCTCCGCAAACCTACCTGTCGAGCCAGGCTTTTGGCCGGTTTATGGAAGCGCGGGCGCGGGAATTCGGCCACATTATCGGGGTTGAATTCGGCGAAGGCTTCACAGTGGCACGGCCATTAGGCGTGCGCGAGGTAGGCGATTTGCTGTAGTCAGCCACTATTCTCCGGGCTGGGACGCCGCATTATAGTGCTTGGAAGTGCCATGTTTTATCAGAAAGCCTGTCTCCTACTATTTGGAAGGCAGGCTTTGTTGCGTAATCTGGGAATGGGTCATTGGAACAAAAGGGAAATATTTCCCGTTGATGCAGGAAATATTTCCCATATTTGGGTGATAAATAAATCTCCACACCCATGGCTGCCCTCGCCACTCCACCCGCTGCCGTTTACTCGCCCGCTTTGCTTGGCCTGCAAGCCACCGTGGCCGATTCCTTCGCCCTCGTGATGGAAGCCCGCACCGGCGTACCGGCTAAAACCGCTTTCGACGTTGCCTCACTCCTAAAGCTGAACGCCGACGAGTTGGCTGACCTCCTGCACACGACCACCAAAACTCTGCGCGCCTACCGTGAGAGCAAAAAGCGCCTTGCCCCGGCCGCCAGCGAACAGGTGCTCAAACTGCTGGCCCTCGCCAGCCAAGGTGAAGAAGTATTTGGCTCGCTCCCGGCCTTCCGCCGCTGGCTCGATAAGCCCGCCTACGGCCTCGATAACCAACTCCCACTGGCCCTGCTCGAAACCAGCGGCGGCATCGACTTGGTGGCCGACGAAGTAGACCGCATTGCCCACGGCGACCTGGCCTGATTGGTTTTGGTTGTCAGTTGCTCGTTGTCAGTTGTCAGCACGTTTTGGCCGCGATGACGTCAGCGCGTGACAACTGACAACGAGCAACTGACAACTAATCGCAAGTGGAAATCTACCGCATCTGCCTGGCCAAATACGCCGGTGAGCTCGTCGCCTCCGGCAACCCCGGCCGCTGGAACCTGCGCGGCCAGCTGGTCATCTACGCCGCCGGCAGCCGGGCCCTGGCCTGCCTCGAAAACGTGGTGCACCGCAGCGGCGAAGGCCTCAACAGCCTCTTCAAAGTCATCCGCATCGACGTACCCGACGCGCTGCCCATCGAAGAGCTAACCTTGGCCCAAATGCCGCCCGAGTGGCAGCTGCCGCGTCACTATGCCCGCTGCCAGCCCCTGGGTGCCGCATGGTACCAGCGCCAAACGGCGGCCATCCTACGGGTGCCGTCCTCCATCATCGCCCACGAGCATAATTACGTGCTCAATACCCGCCACCCGGATTTTGCGCAAGTGAAGATTGTGGGCTGGGAAGATTTTGAATTTGACCCGCGGATTAAGGACGTTTAACTCTATTTTTGAGTGGCCTAGATATCGGGGAGGCTTACAGGATGGTAAGCTTCCCCGATATCTAGGCCACTCAAAAATAGAGGGTGGAAATACCAGCTACCGCGCCCCCAGCCGGTTCCGTCGCCAGCCCGAAACTTCCGCGCCCACTGTTTCGCCAGTTGCAGCAGCCGCTTTAGGTTTCTTCTCGCTGAGCAGCATCGCGCCCAGCGCGGCGGCTACTTTGGCTGTGGCCTCATCCGGCGCGGTGGGAGCGAGGGTGGTGGGGGAGAAATGGTCTTTGATGAAGTTGGTGTCGAAGTTGCCGCTCACGAAGGCGGGGTGGGTCAGCACGTAGGACCCAAAGCCCAGCGTGGTTTCGATGCCCGTGATTTGATACTCCTCAATGGCGCGGAGCATGCGGGCGATGGCCTCGGCGCGGTCGGCTCCGAAGGTGACCAGCTTGGCAATCATCGGGTCATAGTAAATCGGGATTTCCATGCCTTGCTCGAAGCCGTCGTCCACGCGCACGCCGGGGCCCTGGGGGCGCACGTAGGTGGTGAGGGTTCCGATGTCGGGGAGGAAGTTGTTCTGTGGGTCTTCAGCGTACACGCGCAGCTCCAGGGCGTGGCCGGTGATGGTGAGGTCGGATTGCGAGAAGGCGAGGGGCTCGCCCTGGGCCACTTTGATTTGCTCCTTCACCAGGTCGAGGCCGGTGATTTGCTCCGTAACGGGGTGCTCTACCTGGAGGCGGGTGTTCATCTCCAGGAAGTAGAAATTATGCTTGTCATCGAGCAGAAATTCTACGGTACCGGCCCCGGTGTAGGCGCAGGCGCGGGCCACGTCGACGGCGCAGCGCCCCATTTCGGCGCGCAGCTCGGGTGTGAGCACCGAGGAGGGCGCTTCCTCGATTACCTTCTGGTGGCGGCGCTGAATGCTGCACTCGCGTTCGAACAGGTGTACAATGTTGCCGTGCTCGTCGCCCAACACCTGAATTTCGATGTGGCGCGGGCCGGTCACGAATTTCTCAATGAATACCGCGCCGTCGCCGAAGGCCGATACAGCTTCATTAATGGCCAGTTGCATCTGCTCCTCAAACTCGCCGGGGCCATTCACGATGCGCATGCCCTTGCCGCCGCCGCCGGCTGAAGCCTTAATTAGAATCGGGAAGCCCACTTCCTGGGCAATGCGCTTGGCGGCGGGCACGTCGGAGATGGCCTCGTCGGTGCCGGGCACCAACGGGATGTTGTAGGCCTTCACCGCCTGTTTGGCTGAGAGCTTGTCGCCCATCATTTCCATCGCCTCGGGGCTGGGGCCTACAAAAATCAGCCCCGCCGCGCGCACGGCGCGAGCAAAACCGGCATTCTCCGAGAGGAAGCCGTAGCCGGGGTGGATGGCATCAACACCCAACTCACGGCAGACTGCCAGAATCTTGTCGCCGCGCAGGTAGCTGTCTTTCGAGGCGGGCGGACCCACGCACACGGCCTCGTCGGCGTAGCGGACGTGCAGGGCGTTGCGGTCGGCTTCGGAGTAGATGGCCACGGTGGCAATGCCCATTTCCTTGGCGGAGCGCAGGACGCGCAGCGCAATTTCGCCCCGGTTGGCGACGAGCAGCTTGGTGATTTTTTTCATGAGAGGGAGAATAAAGGGCGGCGGAAAAAAGCACGTCATGCTCATTTGGCGTCCGCGTAGCCGAAGCATCTCGTGCGTGGTAGTAATTAATTCAATCGGTCAACGGTATGAGCGAAGTGCTTCGCTGCGCTCAGCATGATGTTCCCGGATACTTTGCTAACCTAATTCACCCACAAAGAAAGTCGCAAACTGCACCACCGGCCCAAACCCTTCGGCTGTTACCAGGTTATTAAGCCCAAATTATGTACATCAAAGCTCCGGGGTTACCTTTGTGGTTGGCCCTGTTTTGGGCTGTTGTGCTGCCGCTACCCAGCGGCTTTTGCCCCGCTTTTTTACCTTCACCTAATTCCCGTTTTTCAGTGGATATTTTCGACCGGGTTTCGGCCAACCGCGGCCCTTTGGGTTCGCAATCGCATTACGCCCACGGCTACTTCGCTTTTCCGAAGCTGGAAGGCCAAATCCAACCGCGCATGCAGTTCCGCGGCAAGGAAGTGCTCACCTGGAGCCTGAACAACTACCTCGGCCTCGCCAACCACCCCGAAGTGCGCCAGGCCGACATCGACGGGGCCGCCGAATACGGCATGGCTTACCCCATGGGGGCCCGCATCATGAGCGGCAACTCGACGCTGCACGAGCAGCTGGAAAACGAGCTGGCCGACTTCGTGAACAAGCCCGCCGCCCTGCTTTTGAACTTTGGCTACCAGGGCGTGGTCAGCATCATCGACTCCATGGTGAATCGCCACGATGCCATTGTGTACGACGCCGAGTCGCACGCCTGCATCATTGACGGTGTGCGCCTGCATCAGGGGAAGCGCTTCGTGTTTAACCACAACGACATGGCCAGCCTCGAAAAGCAGTTGGAGCGCGCCAAGCGCCTGACCGACGAAACCGGCGGGGGTATTTTCGTGATTACGGAGGGCATGTTTGGCATGTCGGGCAACTTGGGCAAGCTGCCGGAGATTGTTAAATTGAAGGAAAAATTCGACTTCCGCATTTTTGTTGATGATGCTCATGGTTTTGGCACGCTGGGCCCCACCGGGGCCGGAACGGCCGAACATTTGGGCTGTCAGGACGGCGTAGACCTAATTTTTTACACCTTTGCTAAAAGCATGGCCAGCATCGGTGCATTTGTGGCCGGGCCGGAAAGCGTGATTGAATATTTGCGTTACAACATGCGTAGCCAGATTTTCGCTAAATCGTTGCCCATGCCGTTAGTAATCGGGGCGCTTAAGCGCCTGGAGTTGATTCGCAACCACCCCGAATACCGCGACCAGCTCTGGACCGTAGTGCGAGCCCTGCAAAGCGGCCTGAAGGAAAAAGGCTTCAATATTGGCACCACCGAGTCGCCGGTAACGCCCGTGCTGCTGAACGGCGAACTGTCGGAAGCGACGGCCTTAACCTTCGATTTACGTGAGAATCACGGCATTTTCTGCTCTATTGTGGTGTATCCGGTAGTGCCTAAGGGCGTGATTATGCTGCGCCTCATTCCCACGGCCAAGCACACGCTCTCCGACGTTCAGGAAACGATTGCGGCGTTTGAAGCCATGGGTGCCAAGCTCGCCAAGGGCCTTTACAGCAAAACCGCGTTGCCGGCGCAATTGGCCTAAAACAGCCTGCCAAGGCACTTCGCGCCGGCTGCCCGAGAGGGTGGTCGGCGCGTTTGTTTTTGCACTATCCGAAGAAGATGGCGGGTAGTGCATTTCGCGCAAACGGCCTTTTTTTTGGCAAAATCAGCCTCTGAAAGGCGGGGAGGGGGTTTTAGAAAAAAAGTGGAAAACTTGCTTGCATTTGAAATCCCTGTATATTAGGGCCGGCTTAACACCACTACAAACTCATTTTTCACCCCAAACCCAATTCCCAATGAACAATTTTGGCAAACTGAAGGACCTCGTGATGTCGCTCGAAGACGACTTTTCGAAATTCTACGACAAGCAGAATGCTGCTGCCGGCACGCGCGTACGCAAGGGCATGCAGGAGCTGAAAACGATGGCCCAGGCGTTCCGCACGGAGGTGCAGAACACCAAGAACACGGGTGCTGCCGCCGCTGCTCCAGCTGCTAAGAAAGCTGCGCCAGCTGCTAAAAAAGCTGCTCCGGCTAAGGCTGCTCCGGCTAAAAAAGCCCCGGCCAAGAAGTAGTCCAGGTCACGGATTCTTCGGATTTCGTGGACGACAAAAAGGCCCCGCCGATTGGCGGGGCCTTTTTTGTATTGCGGGGGAGAGTGCTCAAACCAATTCTACAAGGAAGTAATTTTTCTTGCCTTTCTGCACCACCAGGTATTTGCCGGCCAGATGCTGCAGCGCAGCAATGGGCGCATCGGGCGAGGCCAGTTTTTCGCGGTTGATGCTCACGCCGCCCGCCTGAATCATCTTCTTGGCTTCGCCTTTGGAGGGGAAAATTTTGTGCAGCGTAAAATCGCTCAGGAACGTGGCGGCGTTTATTTCGGTCATTTCAGCGCGGAGCACGCGCAGGTGCGGCACGCCGGCGAATACGTCGAGGAGCGTGGCTTCATCGAGGGAGGTGAGGTCGCCGCCACCGAAGAGGACCTGGGAGGCCGCAACGGCGGCTTCGGTGGCTTCGGCGGAGTGCACGCGGGTGGTTACGTCGGCCGCCAGGGCCTTTTGCAGGATGCGCAGGTGCGGGGCCGCGGCGTGCTCAGTTTCTAGGGCTTCAATTTCGGCCTGGGTGAGCAGCGTAAACACGCGAATGAGGCGCGGGGCGTCGGCATCGGCGGCGTTGAGGAAGAATTGGTAGAACTGGTAAGGCGAGGTCAGGGCGGGGTCGAGCCAGACGGTGCCGGTTTCGGACTTGCCGTACTTGGTGCCGTCGGCCTTGGTGATGAGCTGGCCGGTGAGGGCGTACGCTTTAGCCTCGCGGTCCTCGGCGTTGGCGAGGCGGCGAATGAGCTCGGTGCCGGTCGTGATGTTGCCCCACTGGTCGCTGGCCCCCATTTGCAAGGTGCAGTTCAGCGTTTTGTTGAGGTGCACAAAATCGTAGCCTTGCAGCAGCTGGTAGCTGAATTCGGTGTAGCTGATGCCGCTGGTGTCGCCTTCCTCGCCGCCACCGATGCGGCGCTTCACCGAGTCCTTGGCCATCATGTAATTCACGGTGAGGTGCTTGCCCACTTCGCGCAGGAAGCCCAGGAAGCCGATTTCTTTGAACCAGTCGTAGTTGTTCACGACCAGCGCGCCGGTGGGGCCGGCGCTGAAATCCAGGAATTTCTCCAGCTGGGCCTGAATGCCGGCTTGGTTGTGTCGCAGGGTGGCTTCATCGAGCAGGTTGCGCTCGGCTGATTTGCCGCTGGGGTCGCCAATCATGCCGGTGGCCCCGCCCACCAGGGCCACGGGGCGGTGGCCGGCGCGCTGCAAATGCACGAGTAGCATGATGGTGGCCAGGTTGCCGATGTGCAGCGAGGCCGCCGTGGGGTCGAAGCCAATGTAGCCGGTGATGGGCGCGTTAGCGGCGAGGTGTTCGGCGGTGCCGGGCATGGCGTCGTGAAACATGCCGCGCCAGGTCAGTTCTTCAATGAGGTTCAATGAGTAAGTAAATAAATGAGCAAATGAGTAAAGTGGCGTATTCGGCAGGCGAGAGCTATAACCCGAAATAGCGTGGTAGCGGCCTTGCCCGCAAAGGTACTAGGCAGCTTTACCTTTGCCAGGAGCGGAGTTGGTGCCTACGGCACACGTCACTTTACTCCCTTACTCACTTACTCATTTACCACTTGATACAGGAAGCCGACGCCATACTCAAGCAGCTCCAGCAGCGGCAGTTTCAACCCGTGTATTTTTTGCAGGGCGAAGAGCCGTACTACATTGATGTGGTGGCCGATTTAATTGAGAAAACCGTGCTGGCTGAACACGAGCGCAGCTTCAACCAAGTAATAGTGTATGGCAAGGACGTGGACGTGACGGCCATTCTGGGCCAGGCCAAGCGGTTTCCGATGATGGCCGAGCGTTCGGTCGTCATCGTCAAAGAGGCCCAGACCGTGGCCGATTTGGAGCAGGAGCGGAGCTGGCCTTTCCTGGAGGCTTACCTCAAAAACCCGTTGCCGAGCACCGTGCTGGTGTTTTGCTACAAGCACAAAACGCTGGACTCGCGTAAGAAGCTGGGCAAGCTGCTCTCGGGCAAAGACTCGCCGGCATTGCTGATGACCAGCAAGAAGCTCTACGACAACCAGGTGCCGCAGTGGCTCACGGCCAATGTGCGCGGGCGCGGCCAGCAGATTACGGGGCAGGCCACGGCCATGCTAGCCGAGTACATCGGGGCCGATTTGGGCCGGCTGGCGAATGAAGTGGACAAGTTGGTTCTGAACCTTAAGCCCGGTCAGCCCATCGACGAGGAACTGGTGCAGCGCATGGTGGGCATCAGTAAGGACTACAATATTTTCGAGCTGCAAAAGGCGCTGGTGCAGCGCGACGTGCTCAAGGCCAACCGCATTCTGGCCTATTTTGCGGCCAACCCCAAGGCCAACCCGCTCATCCCGAACCTGACGCTGCTGTTCAACTTCTTCACCAAGCTGCTGGTGCTGCACCAGGCCGGCCCCAACCCGCCCGATGGCGTGTTCAAAAGCCTGGGCATTCTGAATAGCTTCGCCCAAAAGGAATACCAGCAGGCCCTGCGCGTGTTCCCGCCCGAGCGGGTAGTGGGCCTCATCCACAACATACGGCGGGCCGATGCGCAGAGCAAAGGCATCGAAAGTGGCTCGATGGACGACGCCGAGATTCTGCGGGAGCTGGTGTGGCTGATTCTGCACAACGTACCGGCCGGCGTGTTGGGGTAACGTCTGTGCCCGGCTGGCCGTACAAATCGGGTAATTCACCTTAACCTGATTTCACCCATGAGCGATAATCCAAGCGGTTCCTTTGGGGGCCTTCTGGCTGGCCTATTCGGCAGCCGGACGAATGAAGAGGGGACGCGAGTCGGCGTTTCGCCCTCGCGCAAAGTAGTGGGCGGGACCTTGCTGGCCGCCGGTGCTGCTTATCTATACAAGCGCTACAGGAGCGGAAACCTGAATGTGCCGAACATCACGCCGAAGTAAGCAAGAGGCTTGGGCTGGCTTGTAATTTATAAAGGGTCCCGTTGGCAGATGCTGATGGGGCTTTTTTTGGGGTTACCCTCACTTGCTTCACTTGCTCGTGTGCTTGGAACAGGCAGAAGAACCGCCATCAGCTGAGGTTCTCGATGTGCCTGCTAGCACGTAAGGCGGTTCTGGTAGGCTATCCGGCGGTCCTGGCATACGCATTCATGGCTGCGGAAAGTCTCTTATCACCCCAGCCAGTTATCAACTGGCAATGAAATCCGCCTTTCTGCGTTACCTGGGCAACCTACGGGCATTTATCGCTACTTTTGGCGAGTTCCCGGGCCCAATACGGTCCCTCCACGACAGGTATTTACATGAAGCTATTTCCCCGGCTGGCGTTGGCCGCCGCCCTGAGCGCTGCCGCCCCCGTGGCCGCCTATGCCCAGCAAACCCAGGTGTTTGCCGCCGATGAGCGGCACTTTCAGGAAGGGTTGGAGTTGTTTGACCGCGGCCAGTACGGCGCGGCGCAGGAGGCGTTTCGGCAGTACCTGGCCATTGCGCCGGTGCACAGCAGCCAGGACGGCCCCACCGCCGGCGACCGCACCGCCGATGCCGAATACTACTACGCCGTGAGCGGCCTCTACCTTTCGCACCCCGATGCCGAGGGTCTCATTCTGGATTTTGCGGCCAAGCACCCGGCGCATCCGCAGGCCGCATCGGCCTATTTCGAGTTGGGCAAGTTCTACTTCGACCAGAAGAACTACGAGGCGGCCATCCAATACTTAACCAAAGTAGCGCCCGACAACCTGAGCAACGACCAGCGGGCCGAGTCTGACTTTAAGCTCGGCTACAGCTACTTCGAGCAGAAGGACTACGAAAAAGCCCGGCTGCTGTTCGACCGCAACAAGCAGGTGCAAAGCCAGTACAAATACGCCAGCTCGTACTACGCCGGTTACCTGGGCTACCGCGCCGGCGACTACGCCGCTGCCCGCGCCGACCTCGGCGTGGCCGAGCAGAACGACGCCTACAAGCCGGTGGTGCCGGCCATCGTCACCCAGATTTACTACAAGGAAGGCAACTACGACGGCCTGATTGCCTATGCCACCAAGGCGTTGCAAAATACCCCGCCGCCCCAGAATTCCGACGAAATACAGCTGCTGGTGGGCGATGCCTTTTATCAGAAGGAGCAGTATAAAGAGGCGGCCGAGTACTTCGATAAGTACGCCGCCGTGCACGGTAATAAGATTGAGCCGGCGCTGCAATACAAGATTGGCTACGCCAACTATAAGATGGGCGACTTCAAGGGGGCCATTGCCAATCTGAAGAACGTGGCTGTGCGCCGCGATTCGCTGGGCCAAAATGCCGCCTACCACCTCGGCCTGAGCTACGTGCAGGCCAACCAGAAGCCCCAGGCCGTAACGGCCTTTGAGGCGGCCCGCCAGAGCACCTTCGACAAAGCTATTGCTGAAAATGCCACGCTTAAGCTGGGCCAGGTGCAGTACGAGCAGGGCAACCTGCCCGAGGTTATCAATGTGCTGAAGGATTTCCGCAAGAAATTCCCGCGCTCGAAAAACCAGCCCATTGTGGATGATTTGCTGGGCAACAGCTTTTTGTCATCCACCGATTACTCGCAGGCCATTACCTACCTCGAAGGCATAGAGGACCGGAGCACTAAACTGGATGCTACCTACCAGCGCGTAGCCTATTCGGAGGCGGCCACTTTGTATAACGACGGCAACTACAGCGCCGCCCTGCCGTTGCTGGAAAAGTCGTTGAAATACCCCTCGGACGATGCGTTGCGTGCCGCTGCTCAGGTGCTACGCGGCGAGATTTACAGCGTAGGCCAGCAGTATCCCGATGCCATCACGGCCTACGTAGCCGCGGCCCGCTCGGCTCGCCAGGGCGGCGTGAGCCCCGAGGAAAAAGACTTTGAGCAGAAGGCCCGCTACGGCCTGGGCTACGCGTACTACAACACCAAGCAATACGATAAGGCCCGGCCGCAGTTTGCTGCGTTCCTAAACGATGACGCTGCCAAGCCCGCCGACCCGAACTACTACGATGCCACCCTGCGCCTGGCCGATACCTACTACGTGGCCAAAAGCTACCAACAAGCGCTGCCCTTCTACGACAAGGTGATAACGGCCAACGCCGCCGACAAAGACTATGCTTACTACCAGAAAGGCCGCACCCTGGGCCTGATGGGCCGCCGCGAAGAAGCCAATAGCACCCTGGCTTCGTTGCTCAAAACCAGCCCCAACTCACGCTATGCTGAAGATGCCGTGTTCCAGCAGGCGCAGCTTTCCTTCGAGGCCGGTGAGTACCAGCCGGCCGTCACGGGCTTTTCGCGGCTGATTGACAACCGCCCCAGCAGCGCGCTGATTCCCCTAGCGCTGCAGAAGCGCGGCGTGGCTTACGCTAACCTCCAGCAGCAGGACAAAGCCGTGGCCGACTTCCAGCGCGTGCTCACCGACTATCCGCGCAGCGAAGCCGCTTCCCAAGCCATCTACAGCTTGCAGGAAAGCCTGGCGGCCCTGGGCCGGACGGAAGAATTTGACGCCGCTTTGGCCTCGTTTAAGGTTCAAAACCCGAATAGCAAAGCCACGGAAAGCGTGGAGTTCGAAGCGGCCAAGTCGTTGTATCTGGCTGAAAAATACCAGCCTGCCATTCTGCGCCTGGAGTCTTACTTGAAGCAATACCCCGAGTCGGCCCTCGGGGCCAATGCTCGGTTCTTTCTTGCCGACTCCTACCTGAAAACCGGCGATAAGCAGCAGGGACTGGTCCGGCTGCGGGCCGTGGTCACCGAAGGCAAAAGTGAGTTCCTGAACCGCGCCGTGGGCCGCCTCGCCGACCTTGAGTTCGAGAACAAAAGTTACGCTGAAGCGGCCAAACTCTACGAGCGCCTGCGCGGTGCCAGCACCAACCGCCGCGAAGTGGCCAACGCCACCCTAGGCCAGATGCGCAGCCTATACGAAACCGGCGACTTCCCCGGCACCCGCCGCGTAGCCGAGGAGCTCCGCGCCCAGGCCGGCGCTACCGCCAACGCCACCAATGCTGCCCTGCTTTACCTGGGCAAAGCCAGTTTCCGTACCGAGAGCTACGACCAGGCGGCCACCGAACTGGCCGCCGCCGTAGCCGCCGCCCCCACCGATGTGAACGGGGCCGAAGCCCAGTATTACCTGGCCGAAACCCTATTTAAGCAAAAGAAAAACGAGCAGGCTATCGCCGAAGCACTGAAAGTGAACGCCAACTTCAGCAGCTATCAGCTGTGGCAGGGCCGGGCGTTTCTCCTGGTGGCCGACATTTACGCGGCCGACGGCGATAATTTCCAGGCCCGGGGCACGCTGAATTCGCTCATTGACAATAACTTCCCGGTGCCCGAAGTGCTGACCGCCGCCAAGGAGCGCCTGAAAACGCTCGGGGCCGACCAGCCCGATGAAGCCACTGCGCCTAAAAGCCCGACCTCGAAAACGCCCGCCAAGGCTCCACTAAAAGCGCCGGCCAAAACGTCAACTACCACGCCGGCCCCGGCCAAAGGAAAAGCCGTTGTGCCCGGCACCGACTTGCGCGGTACCACCACCGCCCCGGCCGATACGGCCACCAAGCGCTAACATCGGCGCATCTTTTCATTGAATACCCACTTGCTGATGAAGCGTTTGTCAATAAATAAGTCTCATTGTAAATCGCATTTCGGGCCGAGCCTGGCCACTGGCTTGGCGTTGGCTGCGGTGCTGGTGGGTGGCGTGGTGTCCACGGTAGCGGCTCAGACCCAGCCCACTAAGGGCAAATACAAGGGCAATATCGAAGAAGCTGAGATTGAGATTGTGAAGGAGCGGGTGAACCAATTGCCCGAATCCACGCGCAACTTTGATAAAATAAAGCTTCCGGCCGCGCCCAAAACCGACCGCAAGGTAGCCTACACCTTCCCCGATTTCCGCCTACCCGCCGACCGCCTTGCCCCGTCGGTGAAAGTGCTGACCATCCGGGCCGAGGAACCTGCGCCGCTTAGCGGCAACTTCGTAAAAGCCGCCATTGGCAATTACGGCACGTTCTACGGCCGCGGCTATTTCCACAGCACCCGCAACACCGACCATGCCTACGGGGCCGATTTCAAGCACATTAGCTCGGTTAATGGGCCGGTGGACGGCAAGAACTCGCGCATGTCGGAAACCAGCGCCCACCTCATGGGCGAGCTGTACCGGGGCACCGGGGCCTTCGGGGCCACCGTGGACCTGGGCCGGGAGCGCTACAACTTCTACGGCTACGAAAAAGCCGCCAACGGCAGCCCCGTGGCCACGCCCGAAGCGGGCGACATCAAGCAGGTATTCGACCGCTTCGCCGTCAAGGCCTACGCCCACAACCGCGCCCCCGACCAGCAACTGACGTACGACGCCGGCATCGGCTACCGCTACTGGGCTGACAATTTCGATGCCACCGAGCACGACGTGCGCCTGAACGCCAAAGTGGGCTACGCGCTGGGCGAAACCAGCCGCGTGACCGTGGCCGCCGATGCTTCCTTTATTTCGGATAAGTCGGCCACCTCGGGAGCGGTGATTTTGCCCGTGCCGGGTCCCGGACTCAACCAAACGCGCAGCCGGACCTTCATCCAGGCCACGCCCGCCTATGAGTTTGTTAATAAGAACATTGCTTTCTCGGTAGGCGCTACGCTGGGCTATTCGTCCGACACGGCTACCAGCGTGAGCAAGGGCGTTGCTTATCCTGCCGTGCGGTTGGGCTACACCATTGAGCCCGAGAAATTTATGGTGTATGCCGGGCTGGGCGGCTCGTTGCAGCGCGTGACTCGCTACGACCTGAGTACCGAGAACCCCTGGCTGAACAGCAACCTGAACGTGGCCGATACCCACCGCGGCCCCACCATCTACGCCGGCTTCACCTCCACGCCCGCCCGGGGCCTGGAACTGAACGTGAAAGCCACTTATGCCCGCGACCGCAACCTCTATTTCTACCTCAACAACCCCACCGACCCCACCCGATTTGACCTCGTGTACGACCAGAACGCCACCGGCGTGCTCAACATCCACGGCGAACTCCTGTATAACGCGGCCGAGAAGTTTCGCCTTGGCACCCGGCTTGATTACAACAAGTACGCCCTCAAAAACTTGCCGCATCCTTTCCACCGCCCCGAATTTCAGGGCTCGGTTTTCGGGACCTACAATGTGTTCGACAAGCTGATGCTGGGCGTGGAAGGCTATTTCTATGCCGCCAGCTACGGCATCAGCTACTTGCCCGCCACCAGACAAGGCGTGCCGCGAATTGCTGATTTTTACCGTGCTACCGACCCGATTATCGACCTGAATCTGCGCGCCGACTACCGTATTACGCCAAAAATATCCATCTTTGCAATGGGTAATAACCTCGCCAACCGTCAATACCAGCGCTTCTACGGCTATCCCGTGAAGGGCATCAACGTGCTGGGCGGGGCGACTTACACCTTTTGAAGAATTATGAATGATGAGTTAGAAGTTATGAGCTGAGCTCATAGCTGCTGGCATTCAAAATGTTACCAATTCATAATTGATAATTCAAAACTCGTAATTCAAAAAAGATGCATCTTGCCGACCACATCCGCCCCCTGCTCCGCGACCACGACTGCGTGATTATTCCGGATTTCGGGGGCCTTGTGGCCGATGTTTCGTCGGCGCGTGCCCAGCCGGGCCGCCAGGCTTTGAGTCCTCCCACCAAGCTGGTTGCCTTCAATCAGGCCCTGACTCGCAACGACGGCCTGTTAGTAGATGCACTAAGCCAGCACCTGGGCCTCCCCATTGCGCAAGCCCGCGAAGCCGTGCGCACTGCCGTGGCCAGCCTGCAGCTAGAACTCGAAGAAACCAACCGCACCGAGTTGCCGGGCATCGGTATTTTCCGCCGGGCTGTTGGTCGGGGGCTTTCCTTTGAATACACGGGCACTGACAACCTCTTGGCGGCGGCCTTCGGCTTGCCCGAACTGGCCGCCCGCCCTGTGCGGGCCAATGATGCCCGCCCCAACCGTCCGCAACCGGCCTTGCGGGGCACCGCTGCCCGCCGTACGCGCTGGGCGCGCCTGTTGCCCGGAGGCATCATCGCCGTGGCTGCCGGGCTGATGTTACTGGCCAACTACCAATTTGCCGCCAACGCGGGCTACCTGCCCACCAACTGGAACACCTCCATGCCCGGCCTGGAGTGGGCCCAGCAGCACCCGGCCACAAGCAGCACCCTTGCCGAGCCTCAACAAGCTACCCTTGGCCAGCACGATTTCACCAGCCGTCCCATCGAATCGGAAGGCATGACGCCGCTGGAAAATACCCCTTCCACCCCAGCGCCGGTAGCTGAGGCAACGCCCCTCGTGGCCACGATGGAAACGGTGACCAACGCCCCCGCAGAACCGATTATTGCAGCAAGCAGTGAGGCTCCGCTAAAAACTACGGCTATCGCTACCACGCCCACTACCAAGCCGCTGGTGAGCAAACCGACGAAGACGGTGGTTGCTGTGATGGCAACTCCAGTTGCGCCGGCTGTTGCTAAGGCTCCAGAAGCCGCTTCTACTAGTAGTTCCACCACAATTAAAGCCCGTACCGGCCGTTACTTCGTCATCGCCGGAGCCTACAGCAGTCTAAAAGGCGCGGAGCAGGGCCGTAGGGTATTGGCCCGTACCGGCCACGCGTCTCACATCATTCTGCCTCCTTACGGCAGCCGCTTGTTCCGCCTCACGGCTGCCGACTACCCCGACCTGGCCTCGGCCCAGCGGGAGGCCCAGCGGTTGCGCGTGACCACCCACAGCGACTACAATACCCTGAAATTTTAATCGCCCGCATGTCCGTATTCCTTTTGCAAGTGACTGCCACCGCAGCCGATACACTCAATACCACCGCCCCGGCCGCTCCCCTCGCCGACACCAGTGTTCCCGTTATCGACCTGCTCATGCGCGGCGGGTTAATCATGATACCGCTGGTGGCGCTTTCGCTGCTCTCGGTTTACATCATCATTGAGCGTTACATCACCATTCGCAAGGCGGCTGGCAACCCCGACGCCTTTATGCTGAGCATTCGTTCACTCATGGTGAAGGGCGACTTGGCCGGCGCAAAGCTGCTGTGCGCCCAAACCGCCTCACCGCTGGCCCGCATGGTTGAGAAAGGCCTGCGCCGCATTGGTCTGCCCCTCAAGGAAATCGAAACCAGCGTGGAAAACATTGGCAAGATTGAGATTGCCCGCCTCGAAAAAAATATCAGCATTCTGGGTATTATCGCCGGTATTGCGCCCATGATTGGCTTCGTGGGTACCATTATCGGGGTTATCAAGATTTTCTACTCCATTGCGGCTACCAAGGAATTCGGTATTCCGCAAGTGGCGGATGGCCTGTATGTCAAGCTGGTGACCTCGGCCACAGGCCTCATTGTCGGCATCATCGCCCACATCGGCTATCATTGGCTCAGTATTCTGGTGGAGCGCATGGTGTTCCGGATGGAAAACTCGGCTATTGAGTTTATGGACATCCTGCAAGACAACTAAAACGCAATGAAGAATGAAGAATGAGGAATGCAGAATTGTCCGAAGCGGCTGTTCACAATTCCTCATTTCTCATTCTTCATTCTTCATTGAAAAAGTATGAATCTTTCCCGCCGTCATCGTCTTACCTCGCACGTCGAAACCGGGGCCATGAATGACATCATGTTCTTCCTGATGTTGTTTTTTCTAATTGCTTCCACGTTGGTTAACCCCAACGTTATTAAGCTTTTGCTGCCGAATGCGAAATCCAGTAAGCAAGTCATGAAGCAGCCGATTACTATTTCGGTTGATGCGGCCGGGCAGTATTTCGTCAACAAGAAGCCGGTTAGCTCCACAGCGGTCGAAACGGAGCTGGTGGCCCTGATAGGCACGGCTCCTACAGTAGAGCAGCCGACGGTGGTGCTACGCGTCGACGCCTCGTTGAACGTTCAGAAGCTGGTTGACATTCTGGAGATTGGCAACCGGCTTAAGCTGAAAATGGTGATGGCCACGCAGGCCCAGCAGGCAGCGGCTGCCAAATAAATCGAATCTGCCGGCTTAGTGTATTGTTCTCATGGCTATTGATTATCCCGAACCGCATCGCCGCGAGGCCCTGATTGGTACCCTGGTGGTGCACGGGGTGCTGCTGCTGTTGTTCATTTTCATGGTTTTCAAGGGTCCTAACCCGCCGTTGGCCACCCTGGGCGGTGGTGGCGGAGAGGTAGAATTGAATTACGGCCTCGACCCGGCGGGCTCCGGCGATGTGCAGAGCATGGCCCCGGCCAATAATTCGCGTAACCGCGAAGACAGCCGCCCGCCCCAGTCCAATCCCGAGCCGCAACCGCGCCCGGTCGAAACCGTAACGCCGGACCCGACTCCGCCCGCGCAGGAAAAGATTATCACCAGCGACGTGGAGGAGAGCCCCGTGTCGGAAGCCCCCGTTGAAAAACCGGCACCGGTGAAGGAAGAAGTGAAAGTGGCCCCCAAACCTGCGCGTCGGGTGGCCGTCACGTTCTCGCCCAATGGCAGTGCCAACGGTGGCGGGAATGGGGTGAGCGGCACCAGCAGCGCCCCCACGGGCAATAACAACGGCGACCGCCCCGGCACCGTGGGCGACCAGGGCAGCCCCACTGGCACCCTCAATGGCAAGGCCCTGTATGGTGTTGGCGGGGGCGATGGCGACGGTACTGGCCGGGGTTCCGGCCGTGGTATTGGCGACGGGGGCCTGGAAATGAGCGGCTGGGCCCCTGATTCCAAGCCCAGTGTGCCAGCCATTGACGATAACTCGGGCGTGGTGCGCTTCAAGATAAAGATTAACGAGGAAGGCGAAATCCAGGCCATCACCAAAGTGTCGGGAAACGTATCGGCGGCGCAGGAAAAGCTTTGCCGCGATGCCCTCAACGATATGAGCTTCCGCCGAACCAATGGGGGAACGGGTGGGGCTACCGGCTTTTACACCTTTAAAATCACCGTGCGCTAATTCCGCTGAAAACCAGGTTGCGTCCCGTTGTCTGCTGAGCAGGCGACGGGACTTTTTCTTTGGTACCCGCCCAAACGGCGTTAATTTGTGGTTTCAATCCTGCTCTGACCCTGCATCCGTGACCTACTCCGAAACCCTTGCCTTCCTCTACGAGCAGTTGCCCATGTTTCAGCGCGTGGGCGCAGCGGGCTACAAAAAAGGCCTGGGCAACACGGTGGCGTTGGCTGAAGCCTTGGGTAATCCGGAGCGAACCTTTCGGAGCGTGCACGTGGCCGGCACCAACGGCAAGGGGAGTAGCTCGCACCTGCTGGCGGCGGTGCTGCAAGCGGCTGGTTATAAAGTGGGCTTGTATACGTCGCCACACCTGCGCGAATTCACCGAGCGAATTCGGGTGAATGGTCAGGAGCTGGACCCGGAATACCTGGTGCAGTGGGTGGCGCGCTGGCAGCCGCTGTTTGAAACGGTCCAGCCCTCATTCTTTGAAATGTGCGTGGCCTTGGCTTTTGCCTATTTCGCCGAGCAGCGCGTGGATATTGCCATCATCGAAGTAGGCTTGGGCGGCCGGTTCGATTCCACTAATATCATTACCCCGTTGGTTTCGCTCATCACCAACATCAGTTTTGACCACCAAGCCCTGCTTGGTAATACTTTGCCCGAAATAGCCGGTGAGAAAGCGGGGATTATCAAGCCCGGTGTGCCAGCAGTGGTGAGCCAAACCCAGCCCGAAGTAACCGACGTGTTTCGACGCGAAGCAACCGCCAAGCTGGCGCATCTGGTGTTTGCTGACCAAGTGTATGAGGCAGCTTTTACCGCAGAGCCATCGGATGAAACAGGGCTCCGGCCCGTGACCATTACGCAGCACGGCCGGCCCTACCTGCCCAATATTGAGATGGGCCTGCCCGGCGACTATCAGCAGCATAACTTGCCTGGCGTGCTGGCCACCCTGGATGAGCTGCGGGCCCTGGGCTTTCGAATTACCGAGGCGGCGGTGCGCACCGGGTTGCGCCAGGTGGCACCGCTCACGGGCCTGCGGGGGCGGTGGAGCATTATTGGCCGCCGGCCGCTGGTGGTGTGCGATACGGGCCACAATGCCGCTGGCCTGCGCCTAGTAGTGGCCCAACTGCGGCGGCTTGCGTACCAGCGGCTACACTTGGTAATCGGTATGGTGAATGACAAGGACGTGACCAGTATGCTGGCCCTGCTGCCAGCGGATGGGACCTATTACTTTTGTGCAGCTAATATTCCGCGAGCGCTACCAGCAGCTGACCTAGCGCAGCAGGCGGCTGCTTTGGGACTAGCCGGACAGACCTATGGCTCCGTAGTGGAGGCCGTGGCTGCTGCGCGCGCCGCCGCTGGTACTAGCGATGTGGTATTTATTGGCGGGAGCACATTTGTAGTGGCCGAAGTGGAAGAGCTTTATTCAGTAAAAAGTTGAGTATTACACATCGAAATTCTACTGGGCTATTTTGATGCTCAACTTGCAGTTTTTAATTCTATTTTTATAAATGTCTCGCGTTAAACTCCAGCGTTTCAACGATAACGCCATTCGTCCCGATATCATTGAGCCGGGCAAACCTGAATACGAACAACTGGGTGGCCGATGGCGGACTGACTTTTTCCCGGCCCCGCACCCGCTGACACTGGAAGTAGGCTGTGGCAAAGGCGAATACACCGTAGGCCTGGCCCAGCGCTACCCTGGTCGCAATTTTCTGGGCCTCGACATTAAGGGCGAGCGTATTTGGCGGGGTAGCACCCGGGCGGCCGAAATGGGTCTGCACAACGTAGGCTTCGTGCGCATGCGCGCCGAAGCCCTGGCGGCACAGTTCGGCCCTGGCGAGCTGGACGAAATCTGGATTACGTTTCCCGACCCCCGGCCGCGCGACCGCGACATCAAGCGCCGGCTCACGTCGCCGCGCTTCCTGGGGTTGTATGAACAATTGTTAACTCCCGGGGGGCTGCTGCATCTTAAAACTGATAATGAGGGCCTGTTCGAATACACGCTCGAAATACTGGCTGCCCGTCCGGGGGCTGTCGTCGAGCGGTTTACGCGGGATTTATATTTGGAAACTGCTCCGGAATTTACGGAAGCACAGGCTATTCAAACCAATTTTGAAAGAAAGTACCGGGCGGTAGGCGTGCCGATTAAGTACGTGCAGTTCCGGGTGAGCTAACCCAAATGCCCAGTATGGCGCGGAAGCGTTGTGCCGTGCCTGAGAAACTACTCGGTTTCCAGCGCCTCAACTACTGCTTCGCGCTGGTCGAAATCGCGGAGGCCGGGCTTTACTTCATCGCCGGAGGGAAAGACCAGGCCGGCGAGTGTGAGCTGCTGGGTGAGGTCCCGGGCGCGGGCTGGGTTTAGGCCGGGGCCCAGCCAAAGCGGCTGCTGATGGCTGATGCTGTGCAGTGCCGCTAGGGTTTCTACAGAAATTTCCTCGGGAAATTCCACTACTATTCCTACCACGGAAGCGGGCTGTTTCCGGGCGTAGGCTACCGATTCCAGGGATAACTCGATGTATACGGGCGGCGCTATTTCGGCCAGCTCCTCGGTGGTGCGGGGAGTGCGCAGGAGCACGGCATCCAGTGCACACTCCGCTGCTATAGCGTTAATCTCAAAGGAGCTAAGCTGGTCGAACTCACCTATCAGTTCAACTCCAGCAATCCACCCCGCCAACTCTTTTACGGCTTTGGTATCGAGATGGCCGGGCAGAGCGGGGTCGAGAATAAAGGTGAGTTTATCGGCACCCATGCCGGCGCAGTAGCGGGCGTCGGAGAGGTTATTGATGCCGCGGATGAGGAGGGGAACGAGGTGGGGCACTTTCTACGAGTTAACAATGAGGAATGGGGAACGAGCAATCGGTTGCGAATTGCTTCGTGCCAGCTGGCCGTGTACCTATAGAATGGGTACGGCCAATTTGCCACAAAAGTAGAACCGGAGCGTCCGCCGGCCGCATTCGGGGCGCGGGCGCGGCAGCTGTATCTTCGTGCCCATGAACGCAACCCGCCGCAGCCCACTGCTCGCCCCGTCTTTCCTGGCCGCCGATTTGGCCAACTTGCAAGCCGAAACCGAGCGGCTGGCGACCAGCGCCGCCGACTGGCTTCACTTCGATGTGATGGACGGCCGGTTCGTGCCTAACATCTCCTTTGGCCTACCTGTGCTACAGGCCGTGGCCAAGTACGCCAAGCAGCCCATCGACGTGCACCTTATGATTGAGGAGCCTCAGCACTACCTCACGGCATTCCGCGACGCGGGTGCCAGTGGCATCACGGTGCATTACGAAGCGTGCCCACATCTGCATCGGGTAGTGCAGCAAATCAAGCAGTTGGGTTGCCGGGCCGGAGTAGCCTTGAACCCAGCTACGCCAGTTTCCCTGCTGGAAGATATTGCCGCCGACCTCGATGTGGTGTTGGTGATGTCGGTAAACCCCGGTTTTGGGGGGCAGGCGTTTATCCCGAATACGCTGAAAAAAGTAGCTATGCTGAAAGAACTGCTGCTTGATACCGGTTCGGCGGCGTTGATAGAAGTGGACGGCGGGGTGAACATGGACAATGCCGGCCCGCTGGTAGAAGCCGGGGCCGACGTGCTGGTGGCCGGTAATTTCGTGTTTAGCGCGCCGGCCGGCCCGGTGGCCACGCTGGCAGCCCTGCGCGACCACCTCGCGGGCCTGGAAATTGATGCTTTGGCTGCCGGCCGCCGGCAATAGCTGTGGCGCTTACGCGTTATTCGCCCCGTGAAACAACCTTCTACGCCGAGTCTGCCGCCTGTGCTTGCATTTAGGAATTATTTGGGTGCCCGTTTAGTAGCGTGCGGTCTGGTAGCGGCGGGGCCGATAATGCTGGTGCCCGTTACCGTATTGGCGCAGACAACCGCCCCGGCAGAGCCGGCTGATGTCACGGTTATTACCCTTGTGGGGACGTTGCGCGATGCCAATGGGCTGCCTTTGGAGCTTGCGGCGGTAGGAGTAGAGGGCCAGCCTGGGGGAGCTAATACCACGGCGGAAGGCACGTTTGCGTTGCCGGTGCGGGTACCGGCGGCGGGCCAGACGGTGGTGCTGGTGGTGCGCCGGCTGGGCTATTTACAATTGCGAATCCCCCTGAAGCTGCCGGCCGATGCCGCCAAGCCCCTGCGCCTGACCATGCGACTGGACACCAAAGCCCTGGGGGGGGTGCGGGTAACGGCCCGTTCGAACCAGGCTGATACTCGCGAGCAGGTAAGCATCACGCGCATCGACCCGCAGTCGGCCAAGATAATTCCCTCCCCGTTTGGCGATTTCAATGCCATTCTGAAAACTTTGCCGGGCGTTGTTTCCAACAATGAGCTAAGCAGCACCTATAACGTTCGCGGCGGCAACTACGATGAAAACCTGGTGTACGTCAACGGCTTCGAGATTTACCGCCCGTTTCTGGTCACCTCGGCGCAGCAGGAGGGGCTGAGCTTTATCAATCCCGACTTGGTTAAGCAGGTGGAGTTCAGCAGCGGCGGCTGGCAGCCGAAGTATGGCGACAAGCTGGCCTCGGTGCTGAGCGTAGATTATAAGACGCCCGAAAAATTTGCGGCGTCCCTGACCGGGAGCCTGGTGGGCGGGGCGGCGCACGCAGAGGCCCGCTCGGCCAATGGGCGGGTGAGCTATCTGGCCGGGGTGCGTTATAAAAATGCGCAGTACGTGCTCAACTCGCTCAAGCAGCAACAGGGCGGCTACAACCCAACTTTCTATGATGCGCAGGCTTTTGTGAACATCGGCCTGGGCAAGAAAGAGGACCTGCAGCGCACCACGCTGGGCCTGCTCGGAGTTATTGCGCACAACGATTACCGATTTTCGCCCGAAACCGGGCAGGCCACGTTCTCGACCGGTACCAACCAGTTTACGCGGGTGTTTATTGGTTACGACGGCCGGGAGCGGATGCAGTTCGATACTTACCAGTCGGGCCTGAACCTGAAGCACGATTTTTCCTCGCGTCTGCAAATGGAGCTGCTGGGGTCGGCCCTGATATCCCGGGAGTTTGAGTTCCGCGACGTGGAAGCGGCCTACACCTTCGCCGAAATCAACCGCGACCCGACCTCGCCTGACTTTAATCAGGCCGTGCGTCAGCGCGACATTGGCTCGCAGTTCAAGCACTCGCGTAATTTTCTGACGGCCCGGATTTTTACCGCCGAAACGCGGGGCCGTTGGAACCCGGGCGATAACCATACGGTACGCTGGGGGGCCAAAATCGGCCGGGAGAAAATCACCGATACCCTCGACGAGTATAGCTTTGCCGATTCGGCCGACTTCGTGCCCGATGCCCGCCGCCTGCGCCTGCGCTCCGATTTGAGCCTGCTCAGCACCCGCAGCCAGGGTTTTGTGCAGGATACCTGGAACCTGGATTCGCTCCGCACCGTGACCTACGGCGTGCGAGCGCACTACTGGACCACCAACGGCCAGCTGGTTATCAGCCCGCGGGTGCAATTTTCCCAAATCAGCCGTCAGCATCCCAACCGCTCATTCAAAGCCGCAGTGGGCGTGTACTACCAGCCGCCGTTTTACCGCGAGCTGCGCGACCAGACCACCATCAGCCAGGGCGTGCAGCAAGCTAACTTGAACCCGGAGCTGCGCGCCCAGAAATCCTACCATTTCATTGTGGGTAAGGAAATTACCTTTCAGCAATACGGCCGACCTTTCAAGTTTTCGGCCGAAGCCTATTATAAGTACCTGACCGACGTGGTGCCGTACGACGTGGACAATGTACGCCTGCGCTACTTCGCCAGGAACAGCGCCCGCGCCTACGCCGCCGGCTTCGACGCTCGCCTGAGCGGGGAGTTTGTGAAAGGGGCCGAATCGTGGTTTAGCCTGGGTGTGCTGAGCACCCGGGAGGACGTGGACGGCGATAACAAAGGCTACATTCGTCGCCCGCAGGACCAGCGCGTGAATGTGGGCGTGTTCTTTCAGGACCACCTGCCCAACAACCCCTCGGTGCGGGGCTACGTGAACCTGGTGTATGGCTCTGGCCTGCCCTTTAGCCCGCCCAACGAGCCCACCCTGCGCGGCACCAATGCGTTGGTGACCAGCTATAAGCGGGTGGACCTGGGCTTCTCGAAGGTAATTGGCCTGAAAAATAACGGTGCACCCAAAGCGCACATCTACAGCTTCGAAAGCCTGTGGCTGGGGCTGGAAATTCTCAACGTGCTGGCGGCCAACAACGTGGCCGGCTACAGCTACCTGCAGGACGTGAACGGCATCACCTACTCCGTGCCCAGCTACCTCTCGCAGCGCGTGGTGAACCTGCGGCTGATAGCGCGGTTTTAGTGAATGTACTGGTCCGGTTGAACCCGTGAGCGGGCGGACGAGTCTTGCTGTCCGCCCACTTTTTTATTGCTGTCGTGCTTGTGTTTTCTTCCAGGCTCGGCGAAGCACTTACGGCCCAGCGGTCAGTCCTTATGCACGTCGCGGAAGCGCAGCATATCTAGCAGGCGGAGTTCTTTGGGCGTGTCGAAGCCGCACGAAGTCGTGAATTGTTCGGGGTTGTGATAGGTGCCAAAGAGCATGTCCCACCACACAATGTCGCCGTAATTGTTGGCGTGTTTCTCGTATTCGTGGTGAATGCGGTGCATTTCCGGCCGTTGGAATACGTAGCCCACCCAGCGCGGCGTGCGCACGTTGATATGGTAGAAAAACTCTCCCAGCGCCGTGCAAAGCGTGTAAATGGCTCCGGCCTCGGCATTCAGTCCCAGCAGGGTGTAGACCAGCAGCCCGCCGATAATTGAATTAACGGTCATTTCCAGTGGGTGCTTATAAAACGAGGTGATGACCTCAATGCGCTGGGGGCTGTGGTGAATCTGGTGGAAGTGCTGCCACAGAAAATCTACGGTATGCCGCCAGCGGTGCCACCAGTAAAACACGAAGGTGGCCGCAAAATACGCCAGCACACCACCTGCCCAGTTGGGTACGTGCCGCGATAGATGAAATAGCGAATACGCGGAAAGCCATTTCTCCCAACTAAGCCCGGCGGCGATGACCACCGCCAGCTGCAAGAAATTGACGGCCAGCACCCGGACGGTCCAGGTAGGTACGGCGGGTAGTTTCCACCCCGGAATCAGGCGTTCGAGTACAAAACAACCGGCGAATACGGCTAAAATAATGGGAAGCATGGGCGTGGTGGGTGAGGTGATTGAATGCCTCAAAGGTGCCGTCCGCTCTGTGCGGTTTTCATGACAATTGTCATTTTCGCCCCGGTTTGGTAATCAGGTAAGTTTATTCCGCAGCCGGCTCAGGGTTTCGGGCGCCATGCCCAAATGCGAGGCAATATGCTGCACCGCTACCCGCTGAAAAACCGTGGGAAAGCTGCGCAGCAGCAGCGCGTAGCGCTCGGCCGCGGTGCGCGAGCGCAGGTGCTGGGCCCGCTGCTCGCTGCGCATGTAATAGTGTTCCACCAGCCGCCGGCCAATGAAATTAAACGCGGGAAAATCGCGGTAGAGCCGTTGCAGCTGGTCGTGGCCGATGGTGTGCACCACGGCGGGCTCCAGCAGTTCGAGGTATTCCTCGGAAGGCTGCTGCGAAAAAAAGCTCACGATGGAAATCACAAAATCGCCGGCCTGCATAAACCACGACGATATTTCACGACCGTGCAACAGCGTGTAGCCCCGCACCAGGCCGCTTTCCAAAAAGTACACTTGCCGTGCCACCTCGCCCGGCCGCAGCAGGCAGTGGTGCGCCGGCAGCTCCTGGCGCACGGTCCCGGCCAGAATGGCATCGCTCAGCTCGGGGCTAAGCGGCTGAATGGTATTTAGAAAGGTGAGTAGGCTGGTCATGCTCCGCGTTTTTTGCGCAAGAACGGTGGCTTGCTCGAAACGCAAACTTCAGTTCCGACAAACCTTTCCGGCTGCTTGGTGGTAATGGAAAGCAAAACGGTATTAGTCCGGCCGGTAGTGGGCGTTTGGATTTCCGTTTTACCTTTGTGCCCGATGACCCCTTTGGCTTTCCCATTTTGCTTCAACGTCACGGCTTCGCCCACTTTGCGCGCTGCCGTTGTTGCGGGTGCCCATCACCATCATCATCTGTGGGAGGCCGGGCTGTGCGCCGGGTGCTAAGCTAGCACCGGCCGCCCGTGTCTCCACCGCCGCGTTTCGGCCAGATTTGCGCCGCAGCTTTCTTTTCAATTTTGGGAAATTCTACCCCAGCCGTTGCGGCCGGAACGAATTAATTTGTGCCCTCGCAGGAGCGCCGCCCGCTGTTTACCCCATTTCATGCTACGTTTAGCCATTCAAAAGTCCGGTCGCCTGAGCGAAGATTCCCTTGCTCTTATTCGCGAATGCGGCATCAACTTCCTGAGCACATCTTATAAGCTCAAGACGGAAGCCACCAATTTCCCGCTTGAAATTCTGTTTTTGCGCGACGATGACATTCCGGGCTACGTGAAGGACGGGGTAGCCGACCTCGGCATCGTAGGCCAAAACGTGCTGGTGGAAGCCGGCTACCCAAATCTGGAAGTCGAGACCCTGGGTTTCAGCAAGTGCCGTCTGAGCCTGGCCGTGCCCCGGGCCGATGCCTACCCGTCGATTGATGCGCTCAAGGGCAAGAACATTGCTACTTCGTATCCCAACATCCTCGGCCGTTACCTGGCCGAGCACGGCGTGCAGGCCAACCTGCACACCATCAGCGGCTCGGTTGAGATTGCGCCCAGCATCGGGCTGGCTGAGGCCATCTGCGACATTGTGAGCAGCGGTTCCACCTTGCTCGGTAATGGCCTGCGCGAAGTTGAAACCGTGTTTCGCTCCGAGGCCGTGCTCATTGCCCAGCCCAACCTCACCGCCGAGCAAACCGACTTGCTCGACCAGCTCCGTTTCCGGATGCAGGCCGTTCGCCGCGCCAAGCGCAGCAAATACATCGTGCTGAATGCCCCGGTGTCGGCCCTCGATGAAGTGCGCCGGTTGTTGCCGGGCATCAAGTCGCCCACCATCACCCCGCTGGCCGAGGCCGGCTGGGTGTCGGTGCAATCGGTGGTGCAGGAAGATGAGTTCTGGCACATCACCAGCCAGCTCAAAGCCGTAGGCGCGGAGGGTATCCTCGTGCTGCCCATTGAAAAGATGATTGCCTAGTCCGAACCCGTCATGCAGCTCTATTCTTATCCCGACCCCAGTACGTGGCCCGCGCTCCAGCAGCGTCCCGCCGCCGCCGAAGCTCCCCAGGTAGCCGCCCGCGTTCGGGCCATTTTCGACCAGGTGCGCGCCGGAGGCGATGCCGCCCTGCTCGCCCTGGCCGCGGAGCTCGACAAAGCCAAACTGACCAGCCTGCTGGTTTCTGACGCAGAATTTGCCGCTGCGGCCGCGCAGGTCCCCGCCGAATTACAAGCGGCCATCCGGCAGGCCCAAGCCAACATCGAAACCTTTCATACCGCCCAGCGGGAGCCCGAACTCCGGGTCGAAACCATGCCCGGGGTGGCGTGTTCGCGGCGGGCGGTGCCCGTGCAGCGCGTGGGGTTGTACGTGCCCGGCGGTTCGGCTCCGCTGTTCAGCACCTTGCTCATGCTGGGCGTTCCGGCCCGGCTGGCGGGCTGTCCGGAAGTGGTGGTGTGCACGCCGCCGCAGGCCGATGGCTCGGTGAGCCCGATTATTCTATTTGTGGCGCAACTGTTGGGCATCAGTAAAGTGGTGAAATCCGGCGGCGCGCAAGCCGTCGCCGCCCTGGCCCTGGGCACCGACAGCGTACCGGCCGTTGACAAAATCTTTGGCCCCGGCAACCGCTACGTGACGGCCGCCAAGCAGCTGGCCGCCGCCGAATACGGAGTAGCCATCGATATGCCCGCCGGCCCTTCGGAAGTCTTGGTCATTGCCGATGCCACGGCCAACCCTGCCTTCGTGGCCGCCGATTTGCTGTCGCAGGCCGAGCACGGACCCGATTCGCAGGTGGTGGTACTGAGTGATTCCACAACGATGCTTGAGCAGGTCCAGGCCGAAGTAGCGCGCCAGCTGGCCACCTTGCCCCGGCGCGAAGTAGCCACGCTGGCGTTGGACAACAGCCGCGCCATCGTGCTGTCGGATGCCGCCAGCATGTTGGAATTTTCGAATCAGTACGCGCCCGAACACCTCATTCTGGCCACAGACAATGCCGAAGCGCTGGCGGCGCAGGTGACCAACGCGGGCTCGGTATTCCTGGGCCACCTTACGCCCGAAGCCGTGGGCGACTACGCCTCGGGCACGAACCACACGCTGCCCACCAGCGGCTACGCCCGCCAGTACAGCGGCGTGTCGCTCGACTCGTTCGTTAAGAAAATCACGTTCCAGCGCCTTTCGGCCGCCGGCCTGCAAGCCATTGGCCCGGTAGTGGAAACCATGGCCGAAGCCGAAGGCCTGACCGCCCACGCCCGCGCCGTAACCCTACGACTGGCGTCGCTGGCTACTGATTCTTCAAAAACGGAAGGTTCGGTAGCGGTTGAAGTTTCGAGCCCCACCAATCCGTACGCCGGACTCATCCGGCCCAGCGTGGAGCGGATGCAGCCCTACTCTTCGGCCCGCGATGAGTTTGAAGGCATGGCCCCGGTCATGCTCGACGCCAACGAAAACAGCCTCGGCTCCGTGGGCCCCGACGATTTTAGCCGCTACCCCGACCCGCACCAGCGGGCCATCAAGGTCGATTTGGGCCAATTGAAAGCCGTGGCCCCGAACCAGATTTTTCTCGGCAACGGCTCCGATGAAGCCATTGACTTGCTTGTTCGCCTCACCTGCACGCCGGGCCAGGACAGCATCGTAATTTGCCCGCCTACTTACGGCATGTATGAGGTGGCCGCTAATCTCAATGACGTGCGCGTCGAGCGCCTGCCGCTCACGCCCGACTTCCAGTTGCCCGCTGCCGCCGAAAAGCTGGCCCATTCCTCGGCCAAGCTGGTTTTCTTGTGTTCGCCGAATAACCCCACTGGCAATCTGCTGGCCCAGGAAGCGGTAGAAACCATTCTTCGGACCTTCAAAGGCTTGGTTGTGGTTGATGAAGCGTACGCAGATTTTGCCGACGGTCCGAGCTGGACCACGCGTCTGGCAGAATTCCCCCGCCTTGTCGTGCTCCAGACCTTCTCCAAAGCCTGGGGCTTGGCCGGCCTGCGTCTGGGCGTGGCGTATACCGCTCCGGCGCTCATTGCTTACCTTGATAAAATTAAGCCGCCCTATAATATTTCCGCCGCTACCCAGCAGCACGCTTTGGCGGCCCTGGCTGCTGCGCCGCGCTTACCTGAAATGCGGGCCGCTTTGCTGGCCGGCCGTACCTGGCTGGCCGAGCGGTTGCCGCAGGTATCCATCGTGGAACATGTTTTTACATCGGATGCCAATTTCCTCCTAGTGCGCTTTAATGCAGATGCTACGATGGTTTACGACCATTTGCGTGCCCAAGGCATTGTAGTTCGAAACCGTACCACCCAGCCCGGCTGCGCCGGTTGCCTGCGCCTGACCGTGGGCACTCCCGCCGAAAACGCCCAACTGCTCCACACGCTGACTGAAATCGGTAATACGATAGGAGTGGGGCAGGCCTTCCTCCCAGCCGCCGTAAACTAAGGCGGTGCTAATACCATCGAGAACTCATTGCTCATCATAACAGTACATTGATTTGAAAAAGGCGCTTTTCATCGACCGTGACGGCACCATTCTCGTGGAGCCCCAGCCCAGCCAACAAATCGACGGCCTCACGCCCGACAAGTTTCAGTTTCTGCCGGGAGCCATCAGCGGCCTGGCGCGTATTGCCCGCGACCTGCCTGAGTATGAGCTCGTGCTGGTTACCAATCAGGATGGCCTGGGCACCGCCAGCTTTCCGGAAGAAACGTTCTGGCCGGCGCACCAGCTCATGCGTGACATTTTAGCGACCGAGGGCGTGCATTTTGCCGCCGAGCTTGTGGACCGGAGCTTTCCGCACGAAGGCCTGTCAACCCGCAAGCCCGGTCTGGGCCTGCTGGGTCATTACCTCGACCCCGCCAACGACTACGACCTGGCCAATTCTTATGTTATCGGTGACCGCCTTTCTGATGTGCAACTGGCCGTCAACCTCGGCAGCCAAGCCATCCTGATAGGAGAGGAGCCCGACTCCCACGCCGCCCTAACGACCACCAACTGGGAAGCTATCTACCAGTTTCTGCGCTACCCCGCCCGTGTTGCCGTTATCGAGCGCAACACCAACGAAACCCAGATTGCCATTCGCCTGAACCTGGACGGTACTGGCCAAACGGATATTCACACCGGGCTTGGTTTCTTCGACCACATGCTGGAGCAATTGGGGCGCCACAGCGGTGTTGATTTACACATAAGTGTAAAAGGTGACCTGCACATTGATGAACATCATACGGTAGAAGATACGGCCCTTGCCCTTGGGACCGCCTTTTCGCAAGCCCTCGGCGACAAGCGGGGCTTGGCCCGATACGGCTTTTTATTGCCCATGGATGAGGCCTTGGCTCAGGCGGCAATCGACTTTTCTGGTCGTCCTTGGCTCGTATGGGACGCCGAATTCAAGCGGGAGCGGGTTGGCGATTTGCCAACTGAGCTGTTCTTCCACTTTTTCAAGTCCTTTACAGACAACTCGCGGGCGACACTCAACATTTCCTGCACGGGGGACAACGAGCATCACAAGATTGAAGCTATTTTCAAAGCCGTAGCCAAGGCTATTAAGATGGCCTTGCAACGGGATGAATCGGCAGCGATTCCCAGTACAAAAGGCGTTTTGTAAGGTTTACTCATTTGTTAAATAAGTAAGCGAGTAAATATTGTCAAGATGTTCATTGTTCAAATGAATAATTTGTAATGGAAATTGCAGTAGTAGACTATAAAGGTGGTAATGTGCAGTCAGTGCTTTTTGCGTTGGAACGGCTGGGCGCAATTCCCACGCTCACGGCCGACCCTGAGGTACTGCGGCGGGCTGATAAAGTGCTGTTCCCAGGCGAAGGCGAAGCATCTTCGGCCATGCAGGCCCTGCGAGCCGCTGGCTTGGATAAGGTGCTGCCCACGCTGACGCAGCCTTTCCTAGGCATATGTTTGGGTATGCAGCTGCTGGGCCAGCACAGCGAAGAGAACGATACGCCCATGCTGGGGTTGCTTCCGTTCAACGTGCAGCGCTTTGTGCCCGATGCGGCGCGCAAAGTGCCGCACATGGGTTGGAATAACCTGCACGCCTTACAAGGTCCACTGTTTGCCGGTCTTACCGAAGCCGACCACGTTTATTTCGTGCATAGCTATTATGCGCCGGTGGGCAGCTACACCACGGCCCAATCGTCTCATCCCATGCCATTTAGTGCGGCTGTGCAGCACGAAAACTTTCACGGTGTGCAGTTTCACACGGAGAAAAGCGGCGACGTAGGCACGCGCATCCTAGCCAATTTCTTAGCCTTGTGAGGCGCTCCCACTCTTTTTTAAGCCAAGCTCTTTCCTTCCTGTGGATATAATTCCTGCCATTGACTTAATGAACGGTCAGTGCGTCCGGCTTAGCGAAGGTGATTTCGCACGCCAGACCACTTACGATGCCGACCCCGTGGCCGTCGCCCAACGTTTCGCTGATGCTGGCGTGCGGCGTTTGCACCTCGTCGACCTTGACGGGGCCCGGGCGGGTCAGCCGGTCAATTTAGCGGTGCTTGAAGCTATTGCCAGCCGTACGACGCTTGACATTGATGCGGGCGGTGGAATCCAGACCGACGAAGCCCTAACCCAGGTGTTAAGTGCTGGTGCCAGGCACGCCACCGCAGGTAGTTTGGCTGTGCGCCAGCCAGCCACGGTGCAGGCGTGGCTGGCCCGGCATGGAGCCGATACTATTTTTCTCGGGGCTGACTTTAAGGGGGAGCATATTCTGATAAACGCCTGGGCCGAGCAAAGCCTGCTGACGCTAACCGATTTCCTAACGAACTACCTTGCGGCCGGGGCCACCACGTTTATTTGTACCGATGTGAGCAAAGATGGGCTGTTGCAAGGCCCTTCACTCGCCACCTACCGCCGCTTGGTGCAACAGTTTCCGGCCGCCCGTTTCATTGCGAGCGGGGGTGTCACAACCGTTGCGGATTTGGAATTCCTGGCCGAAGCTGGCCTGCACGGAGCCATCATCGGCAAGGCGATTTATGAAGGAACCATTGCCCTTTCGGACCTGCGCCGCTTTTTGTAGGGGGGCACCTGTCTTTGAACTACCAATTAGTGAACTAATAATACCTCAAGCAGTGGTCAAGAAACGACTTATTCCCTGTCTCGATGTCCGCGATGGCCGCACGGTCAAGGGCATTCAGTTCGAAGGCCTCCGCGACGCCGGCGACCCCGTGGCCCTTGCGGCCCGCTACGCCCGTGAGGGTGCCGATGAACTGGTGTTTCTCGACATCACGGCCACGAACCAGCGTCGGCAGCCCCTCACCGAGTTGGTGCGCGATGTGGCCCGGGTGCTTGATATCCCCTTCACCGTGGGCGGTGGCATTGGGGACGTGGCCGATGTGGAAGCGTTGTTGCTGAGCGGTGCCGACAAGGTTTCCATTAATTCGGCGGCATTGGCCCGTCCGGAGTTTATTACGGATTTGGCCCAGCGCTTTGGTTCCCAGTGCGTAGTTGTGGCCGTTGATGCCCGTTTAATAGATGGCCAATGGCAGGTGATGACGCGCGCTGGTACTACGGCTACTGGCCGGGAAGCCGTGGCCTGGTGCCGTGAAGCAGCCGAGCGCGGAGCCGGCGAACTGCTGCTTACCTCAATGAGCCACGACGGCACTAAATCAGGCTTTGCCCTAGCTCTCACCCGGGCCGTATCCGATGCCGTGCCGGTTCCAGTAATCGCCTCGGGCGGGGCGGGCCAGTTGGCTGATTTCACGGCGGTTTTCCAAGCCGGCGGGGCGGATGCTGCTTTGGCCGCCAGTATTTTCCATTTTAATGAAACTGCCATTCCAGCGCTCAAACAATACCTGCACGCCGCTGGAATTCCGGTCCGGCTTTAATCGTGTGGTTTGGCTTCCGGTATTTGGTGCCCGCCGGCTTCTTTCTCTAATGTTATGACTACTTTATTCACTGCAATAGCCACGGGGCCTGCTGCCTTGCGCTTCGACCCCGTCACCGGTTTACTACCCGCAATTGTTCAGGACGCCGACACCGGGCAGGTGCTCATGTTAGGGTATGTAAATGAAGAAGCGTGGACCAAAACGCAGCAGGAGGGACGCGTAACGTTTTTTTCCCGCTCCAAGGGCCGCCTCTGGACGAAAGGTGAGAGCAGCGGAAATTTTCTTACGGTCGTTAGTCTGCATATCGATTGCGACGCCGACACGGTACTGATTAGAGCCTTACCGGCGGGGCCAACTTGTCACCGGGGCACGGTGAGCTGCTTTGAGCAGTCAGAACAACTACAGGCCCCGGCCGCCCCAATTGGCTTCCTAGCTGCGTTGGAACGATTGATTGTGGAGCGGCACCAGTTTCCGGAGCGCGCGCCCACGTCCTACACCGTTTCATTATTTAAGAAAGGCTTACCTAAAATTGCTCAAAAAGTAGGAGAGGAGGCCGTCGAGACGGTTATTGATGCGGTTGCAGGCCATCGCGAAACGTTGCCAGGAGAAGTTGCTGATTTACTTTATCACTTACTCGTGCTGCTTGTTGCATCTAGTGTTTCCATGGCAGATGTTGTTGAGGTGTTGCAGGAACGCCACCGATTGCCCAATACCAGGCATTTAACTGAGCAGTAATAGGCATTTTTGCACTTGTTTTTTGGTCGGCTAACCGAATCCGGGCCGCATTGCATCACTTGCAATGCGGCCCGGATTCGGTTAGCTTTTCAACTGTCGCCTTATTTTCTCTAATAAAGCAATGGCAATTGTTATGTCTTCTTCTTCTGTGATTAGTAGGTTCGTATTCACTCCAGGGCCACTTAATTGTAACTGGTAGTCCTTTTGTTCGGTGCTCGGGAAAGGACTGGCTGGCCCGACTGATTGTCTTTCTTGGGAGTAATACTGTTGGTCACTTGTTGGTTCAGGTTTGTCTTCCGCCTCAGTCGTTCTAAGTGTGGATACGCTCTTTGGGGTTTCGAAGAAGCCAAATAAACTTGCGATTGCATCCGTGTCTTCACCGTTGGGCTTTTTAGCGCCGACCAGAGTCTTTACCACTTTCCTAGGACTCTCATCGTTCGGGGATAATGATTCGTTTGTTTCATCCGATGGGAATTCGGTGCTTTTGTCGTTTGAATCCGTAAGTTGGGTTGAACTGATGTTCGGCTGAACAGTCCGAAAAACGTTGGAAGAGGGCGGGGGACTGGCCAGTTCACGTTTGATAGGATGTGTAGTCTTAAACGCATCGATATCGGCTATTATGTTTCTCCCATCTAGGACACCGACCATTCGGCAGCCATCCACAAATGCTTTGGCTACTCCAGGCGCATTTATTTCCTCGACGCCAAATTCCCGGATTAGCATAATGTCCAGCATTTGCACTGGTAGTTCCCTTGACCGAAATTTCCTGCAAATTTGAGTAAACAGGGGTGGAGTTAGGAAAGCTTCCCGGTGGAAAAGTAGTTCTTCCTGCTTGTCATATGCGTGCTTTATTCGTTTAAAAAGGGTCGTGGTAGTTAGCAGTTCCCTCTTGCTAGTTATTAAGCCGAACTTTACAGCGGACCCAATAATGGCTTTAAATGACCCACTGACTTTCCGGTTTAATTTCCGCGCAGCCGTTTCTACGGTGCACTTCCCGCCAGTATCATCCGTAATTTCTGCCAGTTCCCACGCTCCTGCATAGGATGTTCTTGGATAGTCTATTAATTTAGGCATCTACTCCTATTTATTAGTTTGAACTTTGAAGGTATAACGTTCGTGATGAAATAAAGTTAAAAAAATGGTAAATAAAAGTACACGAAGTCTGATTTTTTAATACTTTTATATACTGTCTTTATTAAGTATGCTGTTCTTAGTGAACCAATATGCTGCTCAGAACAATCTCTTGATAATACTTTACAATTCTCATTTCTATTTATATGCTAAGAAATTTATTAATAAAGTACTTTTAGATACTTAAGTTGCACAAGCTTTGTGAGAATAGTTACGTTTATGAAATACCATTTGGCACGTGCGAATGATTGTTAAGTATATAGTGATATATTTAAGCACAAAAAGTAAATATTTATCCCAATTTTTTTACTTTTTTAAACTCGATTAACTGTTTCAATTTATAAATACCAACAAAGAGAGGGACGCCGAAATTACTTGAAAACAGCACAGTACCACTAAACCTACATAAAAAAGGCATGATAATGCTCTAAAGCCACTTATGGTGTCATGAATGAATACAGTTATTTAAGCGAAAGAAACGCGTGGGCGATAACTACGCTCCAAACATGCAAGAAGTATCGTTGTAATGGCGACATAGCTACTGGAGATGGACCTGCATTTAGTCGAATACAGTGCAGGACGTAAGTCTAACTATCGCTAGGTAAGAATTTGCAATTTCTTGTCTTATAATTTATATTATGTTAAGTTGTATCTGCGTTCTAAGTGTAGCAAATGAAAAAGAGAGCCCGTTCATACGAACAGACTCTCCCACTAGTAGAACCCAAGCACTAACTACACGATATCTACTTCTTATTCAACGATTGCAACTTTGCATTCAAGCGCTCGGAATCCGCCGTACGCCCCAAGCGAAAATACACTTTCTGCAAAGAAGTTAACGTATTGCGGTCATCAGGCTGTAGCTGCAATGACTTTTCAAAATAGGGAACCGAAGCCTCAAAGTACTTTTTTCCCTCTACTTCAAACTTTTTGCCAGACGCTTGGTACGTTTTCAAATCCATTTTACTGGCCTTTGTGTATGCATCGGCAGCTTTATTGTAATTGTAAACACCCAAATTGAACTGAGCGTCAAAATTATTTGGGTCTAGCTCAACAGCCTTCTTATAGTCAGCCAACGCCAAATCCTGCTTCTTTTGCGAATCATACATAGAACCCCGCACAGCATAAAGATTGGAATTGGTAGGGTCAGCGGCGATAGACTTGTTGATTTTACCCAACGCATCCTCGCCTTTACCACTGGCCAATGACATGTTCAAATCTTCAAGTAAGAAAGTTTTATTGCCCGGATAAGCAGCCAACGCTTGTTGCACAACTTTTGCAGCTTCGGCATCATTCTTTTCCTGACGTGCTATCTGAAGCATACGGGAATAAAGCACCACCGATTTGTAGTTCATACCAAGCAACTGATTGTAGCTGGCTTTTGCACCGGCGTAATCCTGCTTTGCCTCTGAAGCATACGCCGAGTACAAAACGGCCGTAGTGTCCTGGGGCTTAATCTGAGAAGCTAATTTATAGCTGGCAATCGCCTTGTCGTATTCCTTCGCATTGTAGCTGTTCACGGCATCATTAAAGGCGCGGCCATACAGATTATCCATGTGAGACACTGCCTGCTTGCCGAATTCGCCGTCTTTGGTGTCCAATTCAACCGTTTTGGCATACGACTCATAAGCTTTTTGCAGACCTTCCCCTGGCTGCAACTGTTTAACATAAATCGGGCTCTCCAGCATCGATTGATAGACTTCGCCACGCGTAAACCAGGTTTTGGCTTTGCCACTGGTCTTCTCATTCACAATGGCTTTATCAATATCAGCCCGCGCTTTGTCGAGCAAACCAGTGCGTTGATTAAGAATGGCATTGGTGACGGCCGATGTTTGGGCCAAAACCGGGGCCGGCCGGCCGGCGGCCAGCGTGGCGGCAACGGCAAGCGTCAAAAAAGTCTTCTTCATAATGTTTGGGAAAGTGTGTTGTGCAAGGCCTGCAAGCGTGTAGGTGCCACGGCAACCTTGATTAAGAGGAAAAGGTGAGAAAAATTAATGAAACAACAAATTTATCCTGCCGTCAAACGAAGACTTTTGGCATAGAGTTCGCCAAAAATAAACGGGGCGGCCCAAATGGACCGCCCCGCTCCTATTCAGCAATTATGCCAAATCCGCTTCTTCCGCTTCGTCGTCCGTCGGTTCGGCATCCTCGCTCGCATCGTCGGTAAAACCGGCAGTTGCTCCAAAACTACTTTCCGCAAGCGCCAACCCCTCCGAATCGGGTCCTTCGCTTACGACCAAAGCGGCATCCGTTTCATCTTTTTCCTCTTCAGCTGCCACTTTGGCAACGGAAGAAATCTCATCGTTGCTGCCGATTTTGATAAGCCGAACTCCCTGAGTAGCTCGTCCAATGGTGCGCAAGTCACTCATTCGCAGACGAATGGTAATACCCGACTTGTTGATAATCATCAGGTCGTCGGTATCGTTCACGTCCTTAATAGCCACTAGGTTACCGGTCTTGTCCGTGAGCTTCATGGCGCGTACGCCCTTGCCACCTCGGTTCGTGACGCGGTACTCGTCCAACGAGCTGCGCTTACCAAAGCCGTTTTCACTCACCACCAGCAATTCCTGCGATGGGTCGGCCAAGCAAACCATGCCCACAACCCGGTCACCGGGGCTTTCGGAAAGGCTGATGCCGCGTACCCCAGCGGCAGCCCGGCCCATGGAGCGGACCTTTGATTCATTAAAGCGCACGGCGCGGCCGGAACGCGACGCCAACACTACTTCCGAGTTCGGGGCAAGCAATTGCACGTCGAGAATACGGTCGCCCTCGTTAATGGTAATGGCGTTGATGCCAGCCGTACGGGGACGCGAATATGCTTCAAGCGGAGTTTTCTTCACCGTGCCCTGCTCGGTGCAAAACATCAAGAAGGTGTTTTCGAGGTAATCAGGGTCTTTCAAACCGCGCACGTTCAGTACGGAACGGACCTTGTCTTCGCGCGGAATCTCGATGAGGTTCTGGATGGGCAAGCCTTTGGTGGCCTTCCCTCCTTCCGGCACCTCATACACTTTCAGCCAGAATACCCGGCCCAGCTCCGTGAAGAATAACAGGTATTCGTGCGTCGTAGCCACGAACAAGTGCTCCGTGAAGTCGTCCTTTTTGGAGATTGCCCCGCGCGAACCCGCCCCGCCCCGACCCTGGGCCCGGTACTCGTCAAGATTGGTGCGCTTGATGTAACCTTCGCGGCTAATGGTGATGACCATCGCCTCGTCGGCAATCATGTCTTCGGTGGAGAAGTCCCCGCCGATGTAGTTGATTTCCGTGCGGCGGGCATCGCCGTACCGCTCCCGAATGTCTTCGAGCTCAGTTTTGATGATGCCGCGCTGCAACTCAGCCGACGCCAGAACGGCGTTCAGGTGGTCAATCAACTTCATCAATTCGTTGTACTCGGCCACGATTTTATCGCGCTCCAGACCCGTGAGGCGCTGCAAGCGCATGTCGAGAATGGCTCGGGCCTGCACTTCGCTCAGGGAGAAGCGCTCGATGAGCTGGCCACGAGCTACCTCCGGGTCACGCGAGCCCCGAATAAGCTGGATGACTTCGTCCAAATGGTCAAGGGCGATGAGCAGCCCTTCGAGGATATGGGCCCGCTTTTGAGCTTCGGCCAACTCGTACTTGGTACGACGAACGATTACCTCGGCCCGGTGCTCAACGAAATACTGAATGAGCTGCTGCAAGTTCAGCGTCATGGGGCGGCCCTTTACCAGGCACACGTTGTTGACGCCGAAGGAGCTTTGCAGCTGCGTGTACTTGTACAGGTTGTTGAGCACCACGCTGGGCATGGCGTCGCGCTTCAGGTCGTACACAATGCGCATGCCGTCGCGGTCCGACTCATCGCGCATGTCCGAAATGCCATCAATCTTCTTGTCGTTGATGAGCGCGGCGGTCTTTTCAATCATCGACGCCTTGTTCACCATGTAGGGAATCTCGGTGACGACGATTTGCTCTTTGCCCGTTTTGCTGGTTTCGAAATTGGCTTTGGCGCGCATCACCACGCGGCCGCGGCCGGTTTCGAACGCCTGCTTCACGCCTTCGTAACCGTAGATAATGCCGCCGGTGGGAAAGTCCGGGGCAGTCACGTACTGCATGAGCTCGGCCACCGTGATTTCAGGGTTGGCGAGGTAGGCGATGATGCCGTTCACGACTTCCGTTAGATTATGCGGGGCCATGTTGGTGGCCATGCCCACGGCAATGCCCGACGTGCCGTTTACCAGCAGGTTGGGAAACTTGGCGGGCATCACGCTGGGCTCCTCCAGCGAGTCGTCGAAATTGGGCTGGAAGTCAACGGTGTCCTTGTCCAGGTCGTTGAGCATCTCGTCGGCAATGCGCTTGAGCCGGGCCTCGGTGTAGCGCATGGCCGCCGGAGAGTCGCCATCGACGGAGCCGAAGTTGCCCTGGCCGTCCACCAATGGATAGCGCAGGCTCCAGTCCTGGGCCATGCGCACCATGGTGTCATACACCGAGCTGTCGCCGTGCGGGTGGTACTTACCCAACACCTCACCCACAATACGGGCCGACTTCTTGTAGGATTTGTTGTAGCCCACGCCCAATTCGCTCATGCCGTAGAGCACGCGCCGGTGCACGGGCTTCAGGCCGTCACGCACATCGGGCAGGGCCCGGGAGATGATAACCGACATCGAGTAGTCGATGTAGGCGCCCCGCATCTCGTCTTCGATGTTAATCGGAATGATTTTTTCGCCTTCCGCCATTGAGGGGGTTGATAGGCGGCTTATAGAATCCTCTAAAAGGGTTGTTTAAGCCGCGGGGTGAATGGTTCTTTATGTACGTGCGAAGATACAACAAAAAGGCCGCAACGGCAAGCGCTGCGGCCTTTTTTAGGCGTTTCGGGGCGGCTAGCGCAGCGTCTTGCTGCGGTCGTTGGAATGCTTACCGGCTCTGGTGTCGAGCGTCTTGATTTTTTCGCCAATGGCTGGGTTTTGCTTTTTCCAAAGGGGCTGGCCCCGGTACCTGACGCCGCTGTGCATGTGCACCTTGCGCGTGTGGCAGGACTCGATAGGACACGAGCGGCAACTGGCCATCATCAGCAACAGCAACAGCGGAACAACACGAAAAAGCAGCTTCATGGGGCAAAGGTAACGGATACTCGTGCGCAGGAGCGCCGATTTGGCGCTGGGCTCCTCCCCTTTCTATGCAACCCCGTCCCATTCGGCCAGGAAGCGCGCCACGTAGGTTTCCATAAACGCGTGCCGCTCCTGAGCCACGGCGCGGGCGCTGTCCGTATTCAGCCGGTCCTGAAGATGGAAGAGCTTTTCGTAGAAGTGGTTGAGCGTGGGGGCCGTGTTCTTCTGGTAGCTGGCGAAGCTCTCGTGCACCACGGGCGCAATGGCCGGGTCGTGCAGCGGCCGGCCGGCGTGCCCGCCGTAGGCAAACGCCCGCGCAATGCCGATGGCCCCGATGGCATCGAGGCGGTCGGCATCCTGCACCAGGGCCGCTTCGATGCTCGAAACCGGCGTGGCCACACCTGCGCCTTTAAAAGAAACCTCCCGAATGATGGTTTCAACGCGCCCAATAACTGCTTCGGGCACCTGCTGGCCATGCAGCCAGGCCCGGGCGGCGCGGGGCCCAGCTTCGTAATCGCCGCCGTGAAACTTCCAGTCGGCAATGTCGTGCAGCAGCGCGGCCAGCTCGGTCACCAGCGCATCGGCTTCGGGATGGGCAGCAGCGAGGCGGCGGGCCATCAGCCACACCCGGCGGATGTGCGCCCAATCGTGCCCGCTGCCTTCGTTGGCAAACTTGTCTTCAATAAAGCGGGCGGTGGTGGCTATTACGTCCAAGAAAGCTGAAATAAAGTGATAAAAAAACGGCCGCTACCCAGGGTAGCGGCCGCCAGGGAGTTGGCCAAAAGTACGGGCTTATTTCTGCTCGTTGAGGGCCCAATTGTAAGTCAGGTAGGTCAGGGGCGCATCGGACTTAATTTTCTGCGTGGCGTAGCGGTTCACAAAACCCTGAATGGAAGTGCTGCCGTTTTTGGTGAAGTCCTTGGGATAGAAGTTGAAAATGGAAGGAAGCTGCGGCTTATCGGCGGGCGTCAGCTTGTTTTTGACGGGGTTGTTCACAAAATCGCGGCCCTGGTCGTCAAGCTGCTCGTTCAGGCGCGGGCCGGTGTAGGCCTCGTTACGCAGCCGGGGGCACGACATGGCCGCGCACACCAGCGCCACGTGAATGCGGTTGTCCTTAAACTGCGTGCGGATGATGCGGTGCTCGATATCATTGAGGGAATAATCTTTGCCGTCGAGCTTAATAAAATGCTGGTCCCAAGGCGTATCGACAAAGATTTTGGTACCACCCAGGTCCTTGATACTCTTAACGGGATATGCGCGCAGAATGCGCTGCACGGTGAACGCATTGTAGGCGTTTATCCAGTAGGCCAGCCGGTCGGTGGAACTCCAGCCCTGGCTGGGCAGGTGCGTGGACAAGTCCTGCAAATAGGCATTGAGGACGAGGCTGTCGCCCTGCCACGCTTTGTAATCGACCAATCCCTGGTTACTGACGTATTTTTTCAACTGGCTATCCCACGCCGCGTGGGTGGGTGGCGTTGTAGCCGTTTTGGCCGTGGGGTCGAGCGGAATCAAGTAGCGGATGTAGCCGCAACCACTGGTGAAAAGCGAAGCCAGCGCCAAGAGGCAGAGGAAGGTGAAACGGGGAATAGAACGCATGAAGCAGTATCGTAAAAGTTTTATGGAGGGGCGGCTGTTGACCTGACACAAGGCAGGTACGCAAGTAACTCCAATTTGGGCGGTTTCATGGCCCATTTAAAAATTCAAATCAATCCGCTATCCTTAGCCCGTAAAGGAACTGACCGCGCTTAAACTATTGGCCAGAAATCACCTTTGGCAAGCGTAAGGAGGACTCTCGGGAACTCAAAATGACACGTGACAAAACCCCATTGAGTGAAAAGCCAGGTGGCATTAAAACGGTGAAGACCGAGAAAAAATCAGAATAAGCTGCTTCATTTACCGTTTCTGGTACGCGACTGGGGTACCGGGCCGGCGCGCGGTCAACAGGCTAGAGCCCGATGGGCCCAAACGGAAAAATTCACTAATATTTCAGCTAGCTGCCGTTCCTTCGCCTTTTAAATCTCCTCTCCCATGATATCCCGTTACCTATTTTCAGTGGCCCTGCTCTTGCCACTGGCTTCGGCACCGCAGCTGGTGGCGGCGCAGGTGCCCCTGGCCACTCCCGCGCCGGCCGATACCATTCACAAGTATCAGAACCCCGCCGGGGGGCCTTCGCCGGTCAAAAAGTCTTTCTTCAAAAGCAAAGGGTTTCGGGCCAGCATTATTCCGGCAGTGCTGATTGGCTACGGTGTCAGCACCATTAACGGGCATGGCTTCTACAGCTCCTACGATGCCAAGAATGACATCCGCCACACGTTTGGGGACTATACTAACCACATCGACGACTTCCTGCAATGGGCACCCTACCTGGAAATCCCCATGGTGCTGCTGGCCGGGGTTGAGTCGCGCAGTGACCGGCTGAACCTCGGGCTCGTCATCGTAAAAAGTGAGCTCATTATGCTTTCCTCCGTGTATGTCGTAAAAACGCTTACCCACGTTGAGCGGCCCGATGGCTCCAACAATCTGTCGTTTCCGTCGGGGCACACGGCGCAGGCCTTTTTGGCGGCTAGCATCGTGCACACCGAGTTTCGGGATAAGAGCCAGTGGTACGGCATCGGGGCGTACACGCTTGCGACCAGCGTGGCAGCGTTTCGGATGATAAACAACAAGCACTGGGAGTCGGACGTGGTAGCCGGAGCGGGCTTCGGGATTCTCTCGGCGCACCTGGCGTACCTCACCCACCGCAACCGCTGGGGCCACAAGCCAACCGGCCGGGGCATCGGCGACACCAGCTTCATGCCCATGTGGACCCCGGCAGGCGGCACGGGCCTGTACCTGACCTGGCGGCCGAAGTAGTTACAGAAAATACGCTACCCGAACGCTAAGCGGCCAGCCGGAACCCTTAATTCCGGTGGGCCGCTTAGCGTTCGGGCAGGCTTTACTGGATTCCTTGTATAGAAGTACTAAAAGGACTCGGAGGCGTTAACGCAAAAAAGCCCGTTGTAATCTCAGGATTACAACGGGCTTTAACTTTTTGGAGCCGCCTGTCGGACTCGAACCAACGACCCTCTGATTACAAGTCAGAAGCTCTACCAACTGAGCTAAGGCGGCTTAGTGGCACAAAAGTACGGAGCGCGAACGTTTTTACCAGCTCCCAAGGCGCTTTTTAGGCAAAAAGAAACCCGGCATCAGGCGTACCGGGTTTCTTTGGCTTGATTATCAGTCCGCAAGATTTTTAACTGCGAACCATTTTAAGCTGCTTTTTCAACACGTCGATGCGCTTCTGGCCTTCGGCGATGCGGCCCTGGTATTCCTCGCGGAGCTGGGAGGCATTCTTGGAGCGAGCGAAAAAATCGAGGTTGGTTTGGAGCGTGGCGTGGTCGTTTTCCAGCTCGTTGATTTCCTTGCGCAGGGCCATTTCCTTGCGCGTGAGCTGCTGCTGCGCCTGTGGCCGGGCCTTAAGGCGGGCCACTTCGGTCTGAAACAACAGGTCGGTGCGGTCGGCGTAGGCCAAGCCGGGCACATGGTCGAGGTACTTGCCCAACAGGGCAATGAGCTGCTCCTCGCTGCGGTCGCCGGTGCCGCGGCCGGGCTGCTCATCGGTGGCATCAAACTCGGCCACCCAGGCGGCTAGGATTTCGCGGTAGCCCTCCAGCGAGCCGGGGGCATCGGCGCTGAGCGCGTTCACCTGCTGCGCGATGGCATCGAGGTGCGCCGTTTGCTCCACGGATGACTGCTGCACTTTCTCTTCCCGGAAGCGGGCTTCTTGCTTGGGGCGCTCGAAAACGGCATCACACGCGGCCCGGAACCGGTGCCAGAGCTTGTCGGCCAGCTTATCCGGCACGCGGCCCACGTCCTTCCACTCCTTCTGCACGCGGATAACGACTTGGCGAGCGGCATCGCCGTCGGGGTTATTGGCGGCTTCTTCGGCTTGGTCAATGAGGGCCTGCTTGGCTTTCACGTTGGCCGATTTCTCGTTGTCGAGCGACTTGAAGAAATCATTCTTGCGGTTGAAGAAAGCCTTGTAGGCGGCCCAATACTGCTTGTTGAGCGCATCGGCCTGGGCGCGCGGCACGAGGCCGGCGGCTTCCCATTCGGTCTTGATTTCCTGAAGCTCGTCGGTCTTCGAGCGCCACAGGTTCACGCGGTCAGTATCGAAGGTGGCGAAGGGCAGCACGCGCTCCAGCAGGGCCTGCTTCACCACAAGGTTAGCTTTCTCCACGGTCGAGCGCTGGTCCACGAACTCCTTGCGGCGCTGGTGCAGCACGTCGGACGCGGCAATAAACCGCTGCCACAGCGGCTCGCGCTGGTCGTTGGGCACGGGGCCAATGTGCTTCCAGTCCTCGTGCAGCTTCGTCAGCTCGTCGAGGGCCTTATTGATGCCGGGTGCCGAGCCCAAACCTTCCGCCCGCTTAATGAGGGCTTCTTTGGCCTCCAGGTTGCGGCGACGGTCCAGGTCCTTCATTTGGAGAAACTGGCCCTGCTTGCTGTAATAAATATCGAGCAGGCCGTGGTACGTATCCCAGATGCCCTGGCTATCGGTTTGGGGTACTGCCCCGGTGGCTTTCCACTCGGCCTGCAGGGTTTTGAGCTTAGCCGAGCTGTCTTTGGTTTCGGCGGCTTCTACCAGCACGCGGAGCTGGTCGAGGAGCTCCTTCTTTTTGCTGAGGTTATCACCACGGCTGGCATCTTCGGCCTTGGCATCCTTCGCGCGGTTCTCACGGAATTCCTGCATGGCTTTGTTCAGCTCCTGCTGGCCCTCGGGCTGCTGAAACGCGAAAGCTTCAGCGCCCTCGCCGCCTTCAGCAAACTTCTGGCGGGCGGCGCTGCGGGCCAGGCCCACGTTGGTTTCGTATTGGCGGGTCAGGTCCTGAATTTGCTTCCGGTTGCGGCGGGCATCAGGGCGGCGCAAGAGCTCCACCAAATAGTTGGCTTGGGCAGGCAAATCAAGGGCAGTAAAATCCGGGGCCACCGATTCGGACCCGTCGCCGGCATCCGCACCCGTGGCTTCTTCGCCCGCATCGATGGCAGCCACATCAGCCGGAGCCGCATTCAGCGGCGTTTCCGACGACGTAGGCAAGGCTGCGAGCGGTTCGGCGGCGGTTTCCAGCTCGGAAGCTTCGTGCAGCTCCACGGTGGGCAACTCCTGGGCTTGGCTTTCGACCGTAGCGGCGGGGTTCGGCTCGCTTTGGGTTTCGGGGTCGGCAACAGGGGCGGGCGTAGCACTGGCAATCTGCTCGGCAGCAGGCAACGCCTCAGGGGCGGGAGCCGGCACGTCGGAATCTGCTTCGGGGTGCGGCGTCATTTCTTGGCCATAATGCGCCACGGCGCGGGCCAGCGGAGCCGACACATCGTGGCCATCAACGGTCACCTCATCGGGGACGTGCTGGGCGGTTTCGGCGGCGGCGGCGGCTTCGGGCGTGCCCGGCGAGGGAGCATTCACTCCCAGGTCGGTGGCGATTACAGCCGCCCCGGTAGCTTCGGCCGTGCCGGCACCTTCGGGCTGGCCCGTGGGCAGGGCAGGCGTGCCCTGGGCGGACATTTCTACCTGGCTTTCGCCGGCGGCGTTGGGCGTGGGCGTGTCGGAGGGCGCGTTGGCGTCGGCCGGTGCGGCATTGCCTTGGATTTCGGCGAGGCGGCGTTGCAAAATGGTCATCCGGTCTTCCGCAGCCGGGTCGGTGCCACCGGCGAGCGGGGCGTTGGGGGTTTCTTCAGCAGCCATAAATCTTCGTAAAAGCCAGCTTCGAACCAGAAGCCAGAAAAGCGCGCAAAAAATGTGTGGTAAAAAACAGCGGGTTGGCCCAGCGGCCGCTTCAGTTCAAACGGGGGTCGACCGGGTAATTGGCCAGCACCTTAAAACGCCCACCTTTCTCCCGTAAAATATCCCGCCAAAAGGCATCAGATGACAAAGTAAACACTTTCCCGGCGCTTGCGGGGTGCCGTATCCAACTCTGCCCCTGCATCTCGCCCGCTAGTTGGCCCTTCGACCACCCCGAATAGCCGGCAAACAGCCGCACGTCACCAGCACCCACGGCTCCGCTCCCAAGGAGGCCGAGCAACACTTCGAAATCGCCGCCCCAGTACACGTCCTGGCCCAGGCCGGTGGCCCCCGGCAGGTCGGCCCGGCGGTGCAGGTAGTGCAGCGTATTCGGCTCGACGGGGCCGCCGAGGTAAAGGGGCAGGTCGGCGGCTAACAGGCCGGTTGCGGCGGGCAGGTCGAGCACGTCGCCAAGGGTGAGGTTGGTGAGGCGGTTCAGAACCAGGCCAAACGTGCCGTCATCGGGCTCGTCGCGGCAGAGCAGCACCACGCTCCGTTCAAAATTGGGGTCGCCGAGGAACGGCTGAGAAATAAGCAACGTGCCAGGACGCATGGGGTGAGCAATTATGAATTATAAATGGCACTGAAGTCTGGATATTGGCAAAAACAGTCTCTCGTGCCTTACAGATGGTAGTACCTTGCGGCGCAAATGCGGCTTTGCTTGGCGAGGCGGGTCAACTAAGACTCTGGCTTGCGCAAAAATGTTCCTTCGGCAAGCCCACCCAAGCACTGGCGTAGTGGTTGGTTACCCATCAACGAGTATTTGCCTACTACTAAATGAACGACCAGAACCTTGCCGACCTGCGCAAATCCTACACCCAGCGCACCTTATCCGAAGCCGACGTGCTGCCCGACGCCGTGCACCAGTTTCGCGTGTGGCTCGACGAAGCCCTCGCGGCACAGCTAGACGAGCCCACGGCCCTCACGCTGAGCACGGTGTCGGCCACCGGCCAGCCTTCTTCGCGGGTGGTGTTGCTCAAGGGCCTGCCCGATGAGGCCGGCTTTCTGTTTTACACCAATTACGATTCGCGCAAGGGCCAGGAGCTGGCCGCGCAGCCGCTGGCGGCCATCAACTTCTTCTGGCCGGGCCTGGAGCGGCAGGTGCGCGTGGAAGGCCGCATCGAAAAAGCGCCCGAAACGCTGTCGACCGAATACTTCCAGAGCCGGCCGCGCAGCAGCCAGCTGGGGGCCTGGGCTTCGCCCCAAAGCCAGGTAATTGCCAACCGTGAGGAGCTGGAAGCCCGTGAGGCCCACGTTGCCGAAGAGTTTGGCGCGCAAGACCCGCTGCCCCGGCCCGAAAACTGGGGCGGCTACATTTTGCGGCCCCACCGGCTGGAATTCTGGCAGGGCCGCCCCAGTCGCTTACACGACCGGATTGTGTACGAGCGGGAAGGCTCAAACTGGAAACGCAGCCGCCTGGCCCCGTGAGCAGAATGAGGAATGCAGAATGAGGAATGAAGAATTATTTCGATTGTCCTGATTCAGTCAATTCCTCATTCTTCATTCCACATTCTTCATTCCATAAGCTTTGGCTGAAATTCAACCCCTGCGCGGCTGGCGCTACAACCCTGTGCTGAGTGCCGACATTGATGCCTACGCCTCGCCGCTGTTCGACGTCGTATCCCTAAAGCAGCGCGAGGCGCTTTACCGCAATCCGCTCAATTCCATTCACCTGACGGTGCCGCGGGCTGACGACCCCGCAGCGGCCGCCCTGGCGCAACTGCGCGAATGGCAGGCCAGCGGCGTGCTGCGGCAAGACGAGCTGCCCGGCATTTACGCGTACTACCAGTACTTCCGGCTGCCGGGCAATGCCCGCGAATACTGCCGCAAGGGCTTCATGTGCCACATTCGGGCCTACGATTGGGAGGAGGATGTGGTGCTGCGCCACGAGAACACGCTGCCCGCCTCCGTGAACGACCGGGCCGAACTGCTGGCCCACACGCAATTTCAGACCAGCGCCACCCACGGCCTGTACCGCGACGAAGATTTTGAGCTGGAAACGTACTTGGATGAGGCCATGCGCACGCCCCTCTACCAAACCGAGGAGGACTACCAGGGCGCGCGCGACGTACTGGCCGTGATTCAGGACGCGGCGATTATCCGGCGCTTCCAGGCCGTGCTGGAGGCCCGGCAGGTGATTCTGGCCGATGGCCACCACCGCTACGAAGGCTCCCTGGCCTACCGCCAGGCCCGGGCGCTGGCCGCCGACGGCCGGGCCACCGGCCGCGAGCCCTGGAACTACCACCTCATGTACCTCACCAACGCGGCGGCCGACGACCTGCGCATCTTGCCCACGCACCGCCTGCTGCTGGAGTTGCCCGGCAACCTGCTCGACGCGGAACTACTGGACCGCCTGGCCCCGTATTTTACTGTAGTGCCGCAGGATGATGCCAATGACCTACCCGAAATTATTGCCGGCAAGCGCTGGGCGTTTGGGCTTTACCTGGCCGGACAGGCGTATAAGCTCCGGCTGCGACCCGAAGCCCATCAACTGCTTGATTGGGACACGACGGACGAAGTGAAAGGGCTGGATTTATCGGTTCTGCACTTTTTCGTTTTGGAAAAGGCCCTGGGCATCGTGGGGCCCGATGCGCAGCGGACGTGGCCGGGGGTGGCCTACGTGCGCAGCGCCAACGAGTGCCTGCAACGCGTGGACCGCGGCGAAGCCCGGGCGGCCTTTCTGGTAAACGAGGTGAGCATGGCCGAAGTGGAAGCCGTATGCCACTCCGGGGCGGTAATGCCCCCAAAATCCACCTTTTTCTACCCCAAAACCATTGCCGGTTTCCTCTTCAGCAGCATTGCCGACGACGAGGCTGGGAATGTGTTTACGGACTATTTTTTGACCTCCCGGCACGCTTAGTTGTCCGGCGACGACATTCGGGCGCGGCACTGGTCATTTGCGCAGGCAATTACTTTCTATGCGTTTTCTTCTGTTCTTATTGCTAACCCTCACCCTGCTGGTGGGACTCCACTTGGTGCTGCTCTACGGATTTGTACCGTATTCCACGCTAGGCCCAGCGATGGATGCGGCGAACGCGGCGAGCGAATTGGCCAACATCCCGTGGCCAGCTCCGCACTTGGCGCACAATGGCGCTAAATACGTCCACTTGCGCGAAACAGCCTTTTCAGTACTGGCAATAAGCGCCTTGGCGCTGAGCTATTGGCACCGTGCGGCGCGGAACCAGGCCCGCCGGTTGGGCCAGGACTTGCGCCGCACCAGTCAGGCCCTGGCCCGGGGGTGGTACCAGCAACCACGGGCAAGCCGGACGTGCGCAGTCGGCCTACTATTGATAATTGCTGGCTTGCGCACGTATTTCTTCCTGTTCACCCCGTTCAATCCGGATGAAATAATGACGGTTGATTGTTTCGCATCATCAAGCCCTGGCGTGGCGGCCAGTTTTTATATCTTGCCCAACAACCACTTACTACACACCCTACTAGTCTGGCTGGCGCTCCACTGCCTGCCAAATACAAACCCCGACCTGGTGGCCCGGCTGCCAGTTTTCATTTTCGGTCTGGCAGGTCTGGTCATCGGGTTTCTGGTACTGGGGCATCTTGCTTCTGTTCGTATTGCTTTGCTGGCTACGCTGGTGTTTCAACTCTCGCCCATGGGCCTGGAATACGCTACCACCGCCCGGGGCTATGGCCTGCAAACGCTGTGTGTGCAAGTCGCCGTGCTAGCCACGCTGGTATTGCTACGTGGCCCCGCGCACCATCGGTTAGCGTGGGCAGTCTGGGGTAGCGCCTGTTTAGTGGGCACCTATTTTATTCCTACCTTTCTTTATCCCATGGTGAGCACGGGTGGCGTTTTGTTGCTCGCACGAGGCCGGTCCGGGCGAATATTGCGGCGGCAGGTGTTGCTCGCAGGTTGCGGAACGGGCGGCTTGGTCTTACTGCTTTATCTACCCGTGGGCCTGCTCACCGGGTGGCATTTGCTGCTCACGAACCCTTACGTGATGCAACGGCCGGCGCTAGCGTTTTGGCCCATACTCATTCCCTATTACTTACCGGTTACAGTAGCGCTGCTGTACGGTAGGGAATTATTTGTCTGGCCCTTGATTGGCATCCTAATGCTGGGACCCGTGCTTGCCCGCTTAGCGCGGCCAGCGTTGCGCCCAGTGGCGTGGCTGGCGTGGCTGGGGGTCCTTATTCCCTGTTTCCTGTTTTTGGCCCAGCGCGTAATGCCCCCCGCACGGACCCTGCACTACACTGTTTGGCTGGTGATGGTGTTGGTTGGCGTGTTGGTTGACACCCTCTCAGACGGGTCACAAAGTCGCGTAACTACCTTATGGTCTTTAGTAGCAGTGGTTGCCGGGGCTTATGCGCTGGCCCAAACCACGCGTTTTGCGCGCGTAGTGGCCAGCGCTCAACAACAGTACCACTGGTACCAGCAAGCTGAACAATGGCTCAGTGCGCGTGCTGCGCAACGGGTTTTGTCAACCGTTTCTGGCTACGAGCTCTACCTCACCCACCGAGCTATGTTGCGGCACCAGTCGCACCCCGTTATCGAGGTTCCCGCGTTGCAGCGCTATCGCCGCGAAGCATTGTCCACCAATTACGATTTCCTGATTCTGAGGCCTACGGAAACGCCGCCAGTGTGGCTCAGACCCCGTCGCTACCGGGTCAGATTTAGCAATTCGCTCATCAGAATCTACCAGCAAGATGGCGGGGTTAATAGCAACTTTTAGTGCCATCAACAGCGAGCCCCAATCCGGAATAGTTTTTCCTAGCTACTTCTTTCCTTATTCCGATGAAACTTGTTTTAGCCTCCAATTCGCCCCGTCGTCGCCAACTCCTCACCGACCTGGGCCTGGCCTACGAAATCCGACTGCTTGAGGTGGACGAGGAATTTCCCGCCCACCTGCGCCGCGCCGAAGTGGCCGAGTACCTAGCCGCCCACAAAGCCGCCGCCTACATCCCGGGCCTCGCCCCCAATGAAGTGGTGCTCACGGCAGATACCATCGTGTGCCTCGGCAACGACGTGCTCAACAAACCCGCCGACGTGGCCGAAGCCACCGCCATGCTCACCCGCCTGCAAGGCCGCGCGCACGACGTATTTACGGGCGTGTGCCTGCGCGCCGGCGACGGCCGCGAGGTGATTTTCTCAGACCAGACCACCGTCCACTTCCGGACGCTCACGCCGGCCGAAATCGCGTTTTACATCGCCCAACACCAACCCTTCGACAAGGCCGGGGCCTACGGGGCCCAGGATTGGATTGGCATGGTGGCCATTACCCGGCTCGAAGGCTCGTATTTTAACGTGATGGGACTACCTGTGCACCGGGTCTGGGAAGAACTGGAAAAACTGGGCGCGCTTCCGGGACGCCCCTAGTTGCGCATGGCAAAACCCGAAAATGCCCCCCTCGCCCGGCCCGGCACTGCGGGCGCACCGGCGCTGCTGAGCTACCTCGTCGGCATCGGGGCCGGCGGCTTGCTGCTGGCAGGTACCTTACTGGGGCTCATTTTTTGGGTCAACCCCGTTGGGGAGGCACTAAAGCTGGGGCACTTGCTCTACCACGAAGACGGCTTTAATCGCCTGAAATTACCGCTAACAACTTCGCGCTATTTTCTGCTACGCGGAATACTAGCCGCCAGCGCGGCGCTGGGCCTGGGGCTGCTATTGGGGCTGCGCACGGGCACTCTTTGGCAAATAACCCGGACAGAATGGCGGCTCGCGCGGGGCCGTATTGCGGTTTGGTGGGGCCGGCTTCCGGTTTCGGCAAAGGCCATTGCGGGGGGCTTGGTTGCCGTGCTGTTAGCCACCCGCACCGCCTATTTGCTATACTACCCGCTGAGTACGGATGAAGTGGCGTCGTATGATTATTTCGCACGCCAAGGGCCCTTGGCCATCAGCAGCTTCTACCCAATTCCGAACAACCATATTTTCTACAACTGGCTGGCATGGCCACTGGCCACGCTGGGTTGGTCGCCGCGCTTTGTGATGCGCCTGCCCACCCTCTTGCTCGGCACGGCGGGCAGCGTAGCCGGCTACGCGCTGTTGGCCCGCCGTGCGGGCTTGCGCGTGGCCACGCTGGCAACCGGGCTGGTAGGGCTACTGCCGCTGTGGGTGTACTACGCGGCCGCCGGCCGGGGGTACTTCGTGCAGCTTTGCTTCTTGCAAATTGGTTTTTTTGCGGCGTTGGAACTGCTGCGGCCAGTTTCGGCCTACCGGCACCTGAGCTGGCTGGCTTTCGTGGCGAGCAGCGTATTGGGGCTTTATACCATTCCTACCTACGCCTATCCGTTGGCTAGCCTGGGGTTGGCCCTGGGCATTGGCTTTGCAACGCAGCGACGGTGGCAGCATGTAGCCGAGCTGGCGGTAGCTACCAGCGTAGTCGCCACCTTGGCCGCCGTGCTCTACTTGCCCGTGGGCATGGTTTCGGGCTGGCCCCAGCTGCTGGGCAACCGTTACGTGCGGGGCATGAGGTTCGCGGATTTCTATCCTTTATATCGGGGGAGGCTTAACGAGCAGGCGGCCGAATTATTTGCGGTCCCGTTGCGGGCGGCTGGGCTGCTCTGGCTGGGCACGGCGCTGGTTGGCGGGCTTGTCATTAGGCGCTGGTACTCCGGTGAAATCCGTCGTTTGGCCGGGTTGGCCTGGCTGCTGTTGGCGCTGCCGCTGCTGCTAATGGCCCTGCAACGCGTGTTTCCACCCACCCGAACGCTGCTCTACGTATCCTACGGCACTTATTTACTGGGGGCGTTGGCAACCGAGCGGCTACTGCAACGCTACAAGCGCGCGGCCCGCTGGCGATGGCCCCTGCTAATGGCGGCAGTGCTGGGAGTTGGGGGAGTCAGGCTGGGCGCAAATCAGGCCCAACTGCAAGCGGCCCGCCACGAGGCAGCGCAGCGCGAACAAGCCTACCACTGGCTACTGGCGCAACCCAGGCCGGCCGGCCGGCCCACCCAAGTGGGCATGGATGCCCCGCTGCACGAGTTGTTTTTTGCGCATTATGCCCAGCAGGTGCCCCCTGTTCCTGCCCTAAGACTACACGCGAAGTGGCCCCGCGAACGCTCCACTTGCTACGACTACCTCGTGCTGGGCAAGCGAATTGCCCTGCCAACCGCCGCGGACTCGGCGGCATTTTTACCGGCTTATCGCAATGACGACGTAACCATCTACGTGCGGGCTCACTGATTCTAGTTGCTCAACTTACCCTACGCAATGCTTTCCTCTCGCTTTTTGTTTTTGATGGCCTGCTGGCTGCTCGCCCTGTGCGCCGGCTGGTCGGCAGTGGTCTTGCACAGCGCTACCTGGGCCGAGGCCCGGCAGTTGGACGCTATTTTTCCGTTCTACAAATGGCGGATACGACCTTTTTCGGCGGCTGATTTCGACCTGGCCAAACAGTGGCTGACCGGCGCAGCCGTGGCGTTGGGATTGGCGGCCGCCGGGATGACTGCCACCGCCGCCGGCCGCTCCGAATGCCGTCAATGGGGCCGGGAATTGGGCGAAGTGTTGGTGGGCTTACGCCGCGTCATTGCGCGGCTGCCGACGACCAGGCAGCGCGGCGCGGCCTTGCTCCTGCTCGCGCTCACGGCTTTCCGGTTCATCATCAGCCTGCCCGCCGTAACGCCGGGCTACGACGACGTGCCTTCGTACGAAATGTTTGCCAGCAAGCGCCTGCTGGCCGTTTCAGCTTATTACCCGGTGCCCAACAACCATGTGTTGTCCAACACCATCAGCTGGGTATTTTATCATCTGAACCCCGGCTTTTGGTTCACCATGCGCCTGCCGGTGGTGCTGGCCGCCACGGTGGCCACGGGGCTGCTGTTTGTGGGGCTGCAATGGGCACGGGCCAGTTTTCGAGTGGCCTGGCTAAGCACGTTGCTGTTTAGTCTGGCGCAGCTCAGCCTGTACCACGTCGCCGTGGGCCGGGGCTATTGGCTGTTGACGCTCGTGGCGGTAGTGGCCTTTTTTAGCGTGCTGGCGCTTACAAATGGTACCCGCCAGCCCCGCGTCGCATGGACCGGACTGCTGGTGGGTGGGGTATTAGGGCTTTATACGGTGCCCACTTTTGCGCTGGTGCTGGGGTCGGCTTTTTCGTGGCTGGGGCTGGGCTATCTGTGGCGGCGCAACTGGCCGGCATTGGCGTGGCTGGCCGTGCGGGGGACCGTGGTTGTGGCTGGGGCGCTGCTGCTCTACGCGCCGCTGTTGTTTGTGTCGGGGCCGGCTATTTTCTTTGCCAACGGCTTTGTGGCCCCGCAGCCATTGGGGCTGTTTTGGCGGGGCCTGCCGGCTTACGTCTGGGAAACGGAGGGTTTTCTGGCGGGTCAGGCCAAGGTTGGCGGTCTGCTGGTGTTGGGCGTACTGGCGGCGGTGCTGCTGCTCTGGCGGCGGGTATCGCAGGGGCAGGTCGCCCGGCAGCAGGCCTGGCAGTGGCTGGTGCCGGCGGCGCTCTGGTTTATGGGATTTCCCTATGCTATGATGGCGACGCAACGCGTTTTTGCCCCCGGCCGGGCGGTGCTCTACAAAGCCATTTTCCTCTTTTTACTACTCGCGCTGGCGGTCGACTGGCTGCTGGAGGTAGCGCCAAAAACCCGGCAACGGTGGTTGCGCCCGGCCCTGGGCTTGGCGGCAGTGCTCTGGTTCGGCTACGAAACCAGCAGCCTGTGGCGGGACAACCAGCGCCCGCGCCGCCGCAATGAAGCCCTCTACGCCGCCTTCCAGTGGCTCGACCAGCACCCCAAAGCCCCAACGCTCATGCCCGAATCGACCCACAGCCTGTTCGTACGGATGTACCTGCATTCGGAGCGCCCCGGCCAGCACTGGCCCATCGACCACTCCCCGCAACCGGGCACGAACTACACCTACGTGCTGGCTTTTCCCGAATCACATGGCTGGTTTCAGCCCCGGTTTACGTTTCCGCCCGTTTTTCAGAACGAGCAAGTTGCTATCTACCAATTGAACCCAGCCGTGGCCGACTCGGCCAGCGCGGCGGGGGCGCTTCCCTCTTATTGGCATCTGGTGGAATAAGCAATTATTATTCCGATGCAGGAAGAATTCGGGTTAGATTAGCCCGCGACGCGCAGCCGGTTCCTCCTTCGTTGGGACAATACTACTGGGAAATTTCAGTGCCCGCGCGCCAGCAAAGCAATACCCACCACAATCAGCAGCAGGCCGCCGGCCTGGGGCAACGTCAGGGCTTCCCGTAGCACCACCAGCCCTAACACCGCCGTGAGCAGCACCGAGCCGCCCACAATGACGGGCGTGCCCACGGAGGAATTTACCCCGCGCTGAAACACGACGAACGTCAGGATTTCGGCCAACCCCACACCCAGCCCGGCCACTACGGCCAAGCCCACGCCCTTACCGGTAACGGGCAGCGGCTGCCCTTGCAGCTTTAGTTTCAGGAGCCACGCGGCCCCCAGGGCGGCGGCCACGAGTTGGAGAATTACCGCGCCTACGGCGGGCGGCAGGTGGTCGGCGGCGAGCTTGATGAAGAAGTTGTAGAGCGCCAGACACAAGGCTGTGAGCATGGCGAGGGGAAGCCAGTTCATGGTAGGGCTTTATTTTAGCAGCATGGAATATCAGCTTATTATAGTCGGAGCAATTTTTATCACAGCTTTTGTTTGGACTTTGCGAAAGGAATTTAAGCGAAAGCAGAAATTGCAGCTCACCGGAATCCGTACCTCTGGCGTGATTCTTAGAAATAAAATATGCTTAAGTGACAATACTGTTGTTCGTCCAATCGTCCAGTTTCAAACTAACGAAGGCCAAACAATGGAGTTGATGGACCAAAACGGAATCGCAATGGCATTCCCACGCTTTTCGCAGGGAACCAAAGTTGTATTGGTTTACGACCCTGCTAATCCTGCAAATTTTACTATTCTCACCGCAGGTAATTACGCTTGAAGCTCTTGTTTTTCATCGTAATTTCTCTTTCAGCAGCTCCAACTCCACCGCCGGCGAAATCCGCTCGTACAGAATATTAAACGCCGCCTCAGTTATCGGCATTGTTACTTTGAGCTTCTTGTTTAGCTCGTGAATCGACTTCACGGCGTAGTAGCCTTCTGCCACCATGTTCATTTCCAGTTGCGCTGATTTCACAGAATAGCCGCGGCCCACCATGCTGCCAAACGTGCGGTTGCGCGAGAACTGCGAATAGGCCGTCACCAGCAAATCGCCGAGGTAGGCGGAAGCCGAGAGGTCGCGCGGCTGCGGGTTGATGGCTTGCAGGAACCGGCGAATTTCCTGCACCGCGTTGCTAACCAGCACGGCCAGGAAATTGTCGCCGTAGCCCAGGCCGTGGGCAATGCCGCCGGTGAGAGCGATGATGTTTTTCATCACCGCACAGTACTCGATGCCATCGAGGTCGGCGGCCGGGTGGGCGCTCACAAAGCGGTTGCGCAGCAACTCGCAGAAGGCCATTGCCAGGCCCGCATCGGGCGAGCCGATGGTGAGGTAGCTCTGCTTTTCCAGGGCCACTTCCTCGGCGTGGCAGGGCCCGGCAATGACACCCAATTGCGTGCGCGGCAGCCGAAACCGCTCGGCCACGTAGTCGGTCACGAGCTGATTTTTGCCCGGAATCATCCCCTTGATGGCCGAAATAACTTTCTTGTGCTTCAGCGCGCCGCGGTCCAGCTTATCAAGCACGGGCTGCACGAAGGCGGCGGGCACGGCCAGCACCAGCCAGTCGGCTTCCTCAATGGCATCTTCCAGGTCGGTGGTCGGGTGCACGCGGTTCAGGTCGAACTGCACGGCCGAGAGGTAGCGCGGGTTATGGCGGGTGCGCAGCAAGTGCTGCACGTCGTCTTTCGAGCGCAGCCACCAGTCGACGCGGGCTCCGTTTTCAGAGAGAATTTTGGTGAGCGCGGTGGCCCAGGAGCCGCCGCCAAGCATGGCAATTTTTTCCAAAGTGGGTGGGAATGTTTGATTGAGAAGGAAGCGCGTCGGCTTCAAATAAAGAACGTCATGCTGAGCTTGCCGAAGCATCTCGCCTGCAATAGTAATCCAATCGATTGAGTTACTACCACAGGCGAGATGCTTCGACTGCGCTCAGCATGACGTTCTTTCAAGGCGTTCTATCCACGCCAACTGTCCTATTTAGCCGCGTCCGGGTCTTCCTTCAGGGCTTCTTTGTTCAGGGTTTTGGCATCTTTGATTTCGACCAGCGCCCCATCTTTCAGGGTTTTGGCAACGGCCCGGAACGGGCCGCTAACCACTTGGCTGCCGGTCGGCACCCCACTCAGAATCTCAATGTTCTGAAAGTCGCTGATACCGGTTTTCACGGGCGTCAGCACGGCTTTGCCATCCTTGATGAGGAACACCACTTCCTGAATTTCGGCCTTCGGCGCGTTGGCGGGGTCCACGGCCGTCGCCGTGCCATTGCCACGGCCGGTGCGGATTTGAGGGCCGCCCTTATCGCCGTTTTGCAAACTGGCCGAATCCGACCGGGTGGTAACGGAGGCCAGGGGCACGCTCAGCACCCCCGATTTGCGGTCGGTGATAATGTCGACCGAGGCCGTCATGCCGGGGCGGAACGGCACGATAACGTGCCCGCGCACCACGCGCAGCAAGTGCTGGTAGCTTTCGGGCAGCAGCCGAATACGCACCTCAAATTCGGTCACGGCTTCGGCCGTGAGCGCATCCTTGGCCGTGTTGGCAATGTTGGTAACGAGGCCGCGAAACTTCTCGTCCTTGCTGCTGTAGGCATCCACTTCCACGATAACCGAGTCGCCGATGTTCACGTTGTTGACGTCGTTCTCGTTCACGTTCACCCGCACCTCCATGTTGTTGAGGTTGGCAATGCGCATGATTTCAGTGCCCGCCATTTGGGTGGTGCCCACCACGCGCTCGCCTTTTTTCACGTTGAGCTTGCTCACCGTGCCGCTTACCGGGGCATAAATAGTGGTTTTGTTGAGGTTTTTACGGGCTTCTTCCAACGAGGCCGAAGCGGCGTTAACCGTACTTTGCGAGGCGCGGATGGACTGCCGGGCGCTGTTAATTTCTTCCTGCGAGGCGTTGTAAGCGGCCTGGCTCGCTTCGTAGTCAGCCTGCGAAATCACCTTCTGCTTGTAGAGCGACGCATTGCGGCGGTAGCTCAGCTCGGTTTGCTTGGCGTTGGCCAGCAATTGCTGGAGGCGGGCCTGGGCCTGGCCCACGTTGGCGCGCTGGGTACCTACCTGGGCACTCTGCATTTCTACCTGCGCCTGGTAGTTATCGGGCCGAATGCGGAGCAGCAATTGGCCTTTGCGCACGGAATCGCCTTCGTGCACGTAAAGCTCAATGATTTCGCCGGATACATCGGGCGAAATTTTAACTTCGGTTTCGGGCTGCACTTTGCCTGAAGCACTGACCTTTTCCACGATGTTGGCAGGGCCGGCTTTGGCGGCCAGCACTTCTACACCGGTGGGTTTGCCAATCCAGCCTTGTTTCTTGGCCACGGTATAGCCCACCAGCAGCACCACCACCAGGCCAATGAGAATGAAGAGTAATCGGTTGTTTTTCATGAAAAAGCAGTCAGTAGCAGGTATTCAGTAGTCAGATTGAATTCGACAAAACGAGGCGGGCATCGGGTTGGAGGAGTAGTAATCCGACTACTGACAACCCAATACCGGTGACCTTTTTACAAAGTCAGCGGCTTGCCCTGGTAAAAGTCGAGCACCTTGCGGCGGAAGAAAAATTCATACTTGGCCTGAATCATGTCCGACTCGGCAGCCGTGAGGTTGTTGCGGGCAATGTTGAAATCGGTGCCATTGAGCAGGCCGTTATTGAAACGGATTTCGGCGTTGCGGAAGGACAGCGCCAGCGCTTCTACCTGCCGCGAGCTGGCCGCAAACCGGCGCTGGGCCGCCAGTGCGTCCGCAAAGCTCTGCTGAATGGTCTGACGCAGCTGCAATTTGGTTTGCTCGGCCCGCAGCGCCGCCTGCTGAATGTTGACCTGCGCCCGCTGCACGCCCACGCGGGTTTGCAGCCCGTTGAGAATGGGCACGTTTAGCGAGAATTGCAGGAACTCGCCGCGGTTGTCGGCCAGCTGGTCCAGGAACTTATAGGGCAGGGTGTCGAAGCTGGTATTGGGCGTGAGCAGCACGTACTGCGAGGGCACGTAGCCGCCCGGTGCGTTGGCATCGGGCTGCAAAATTGGCGTGGGCGTGAGCGTGGTAGCGGTCCGCACCGTCTGGTTGCGCACCGACGAAAAACCCGTGGACACGCCGCCCGCCAGGGTCAGCCGTGGGTAGTAGCCGCCGCGGGCGATGTCGAGGTTGCGCCGGGCACTGAGCACGCGCAGGTCGGCCGCCTTGATTTCGGGCAGGCGCTGCCGGGCCAGTTCGAAGGTGGCGTTGGGGTCCAGGGCGTCGGCGGTGGCCGTGAGGGTGGTGGGGTCGGGCAGCGTGGGCACCACTACCTCGAAGCGGGCGGCATTGGCTGGGTCCAGGTTAAGCAGCTGGACCAGCGACAGCTGGGCCAGGGCCAGCTGGTTTTGGGCCGTCACCAGGGTGCGTTCTTCGCCGGCCAGCTGGGCGCGGCTGTCGAGGAGGTTGCCCTCGGCCACCGCGCCTGCTTTCAGCAGCTTTTCGCTGCGCGCCACCTGCTCCCGCACCGTGAGCATGCGCGCCTCCGACGCCCGGATGAGCTCCTGCGAGAGCAGCAACTGCAGAAACGACGAGGCCACGTTCAACGACAAATCGTTGCGCGCTTTCTCGATGTCAATGCGCGCGGCCTCGGCATCGAGAATGCCCTGCTTCACGGTATTGCGCAGCTGAAAGCCCGCAAATAGCGTGAGCTGCGCCGTCGCCGAGAAGTTGTTCGACCGCACGTTCACGGCCTGAAACTGGTTGGTGAACGGGTCCTTGTTGGTACCAAAGTTGAAGCTCTGGGTGCCATTGAGGCCGGCCGTGGGCAGCAGCGCGGCGCGGTTGAGGCGCTGGGCGGCTTCCTGCTGCTGAGCGGTGAGCTCGCTGGCGCGCACGGTCAGGTTGTGGGCCAGGGCGTAGTCCACGGCCGCTTGCAGCGTCCAGGGGCCCGTGGGGGCCGCTTGGGCCGGGGCCCCGAGGGCGGCGGCCGGCGGGGCCACCGGCGTTTGGGCGCGCGCGGCCGGCGCGGCCGTGAGCACGGCACCTACCAGCCCGGCCAGCGCCAGCGGCCGGATGCTTGCGGCAGTAATGTTCCTTCGTTTCATCTCGCAGAAAATTGGGGCTTCGTTGGTCGGAATAATCGATGCGCGAAGCTAGTTATTACAATAGGTAAGGGGGCTTATTCCAAGGTTGGAATGGAGGTAATGCGCTGCACCCAGTTAAGCTGACGCAAATAGGCCAGGGTTATTTCTTTGATGGGGCTGTCCATTTCGATGAACTGCCGGGCCGCGTCGTTGCGGCCCTTGCGGCTCACAAACATGGTGGCGATGTTGCATTGGTCGTGGGCAATAACGGACGCGATGAAGGCGATGGAGCCGGGCACGTCGTGGGCATCGATGATGAGCGTGTGCAAGGCCCCCGAAAAATCGGACGGAAAACCGTCGACCTCCACAATGCGGATGACGCCGCCCCCGCGGCTCTGGCCCACCACTTCCACCCGGTGGCCGGTGGCCCCGTCCAACAGGTTCACCTTGATGGTGTTCGGGTGCATGGTGGAAGCATTGCCCACGCTCTGGAAGGTGTACTTCAAGCCAGCTTCCGCCGCGTGGTCGAACGCGGTGCGGATGCGGATATCGTCGGGCGCGTAGCCTAGCAGGCCCGCCACAATGGCGCGGTCGGAGCCGTGGCCCTCGTAGGTCCGGGCGAAGGAGTTGTAAAACGTGACCACCGCCTCGGTGGGTACCGCCCCCAAAATGCGGATGGCAGCGCGCGCAATGCGCACCACCCCGGCCGTGTGCGACGAGCTGGGCCCAATCATCACGGGCCCAATCATATCAAAAATACTGGATTTTTCGGCCATGGGCTTGCGCCGGGTTTAACGGTTATAGGGTTAAAAGTAGCGGATGTCAGCGGTACCGAACGCTTGAGCCTTGGTGGCCCGGCGCCCTGGTGCCGCCGCAAGCACCCGAATAAAAAGGTTGGCTTCGGGATTGTGGGACAAAGATGCCGCGCAACCGCTTTAGTTGCGAAATGTTCGGCACCCCGATTAAAAGGGCGGTCTGGAACATCCGTATTTTACCGATATTTGCCCTGGCCCACCCAGCCGGCTTCCCTCCCACCTCACCCCCGCTTCTGCATGTCTGCCCTTCCCGCCCCGGACGAGTTTGCCCCGGCCGTACTGGCCCAGTTACGCCGCCTTCAGGCCCGCTACGCCCCCGATGGCCAGGACCTGGCCGCTTACCTCGAAGGCCTGTACCACGCCAAATACATCAATTACTGGGATTACATTGAGCTGGACACCCTGCTCTCCCTGCAACGCCCGCTCACCAACATTCCCGACGAGCGGATTTTCATCATGTACCACCAGATTTCGGAGCTATACTTCAAGCTCTGCCTCTGCGAGTACGAGCAAATCGGCGACCTGCCCGACCCTACGCTGGGCGAGATAGTGCTGCGCCTGGGGCGCGTTAACCGCTATTTCGAGAACCTCATCGACTCGTTTGATGTGATGGTCGACGGCATGGACAAGCAGCAGTTTCTCGATTTCCGCATGGCCCTGATGCCGGCTTCGGGCTTCCAAAGTGTGCAGTACCGGATGATTGAGATTGCCAGTACCAGCCTCGAAAACCTAACCGACAAAGGAAAGCGCCAGGCCCTGGGCGAGGCTTCGGCCCACGACTACGACCAGCTCCTGGGCTGCATTTACTGGAAAGCCGGGGCTACTATCGAAGCCAGCGGGGCTAAGGCTCTTACCCTCATCGAATTCGAACGCAAATATACCGCCGACCTCGTACGCCACGCCGAAGCCTTCCACGACCGCAACGTATGGGCCGTGGTACAGCGCCTCTCGCCCGAGGAGCAACAGCACCCGCGCCTGCTGCGTGCCCTGCGCCAGCTCGACATCAGCGTGAACGTGAACTGGCCGCTAATGCACTTTAAATCGGCCGTGCGCTACTTGCAACGCAACCCCACCGACGTGGCCGCCACAGGCGGCACCAACTGGCGGGGCTACCTGCCACCCAAGTTTCAGCGCCGCATCTTCTACCCGCAGCTCTGGAGCGCGCAGGAATTGGAGGATTGGGGCAAGGGCTGGGTGGAGCAGGTTCTGGGCGAAGGCGCGGACGTTCAACACTAAAACTTCTCTGTGCTCAACAAAAGGCTTGCTTCTAAAAAGACAGGACCCTTGAGCTTTA